>CANRJI010000100.1 GCA_947630885.1 uncultured Bacilli bacterium | reverse complement strand
ACTGTCACCTTCTTTCTATAACAAAAAAGGCTATGAAAAAATCTAGTACTTACATACTAGTTACTTCATAGTCTAATTCTATTTTACTTATTAATTTATAAGGCTTACAAGCCCCCCCCCAGATTAACATATTGTTAACTTGGTATAAGAAAAAGTGATAACTATTTTTATTTAATTTCATATGTTTATCACTCTCCTTTATCTTGATTTAATTTTAACATAAATTAGAGTGATTTACAATATTTTTTTATTCACTTAACAAAGTACTTAAATTTACTATTTTATAGCCTTTACTTTTAATATATTTAATAATAGTATCTACTTCATTTAAATTATCTAATAAAATAATACTTCCGTTAGTTAAATTATTTTTTATTTCAAGATAGTTTCCTATAATATTGGGAAGAACAACATACATGTTTTTTTCATTACATACTGATAGTACGTTATTATTTTTCTCTTTAGTAAGACAATAGATAGGATTATTTTTGGTAAGACGTTTGATAAAAGTATTATCATTTGTTAAATCTTGTTTATTATAGCTTCCATTATTACCATAAGAATAAATTTCTTTATTTTTTATATTATTAACGATATCTGAGTTTAAATCTTTATGATTTATAAAAATAGTTAAATTTTCTATTTCTTTTATTTTGGATAAATTATTTTCATTATAGATAGTGATTAAAGAAGCCTCTTTTTTACTACTATTACCTTTAACAATGTATTTATTAAGATTATTATCAATACTATTACTTGGTGATAAATCTTTAAAAATTAAAGCATCTTCACGAAATATACCGCCTGTTTTCATATTTTCATAACTTTTAATGACATCAACTTCACGGCCTTTTATACCTGGAATAATAGTATCTTCATCGACTATGGCTCCGACAGGTAAGATATTATAGTCATCTTTTTTATCATTTATTTCTATCATTAAAGGATTTTTTTGATTAACCATATTGATTACTTTATCGGTATAAAAAAAACTAAAACAGACAAGAGAAATTAGAAGAATACTATGAATTATTTTTTTCATCGAACCACCTAATTCAATATATGTTTTAATTCATTTGAAAAGTACTACTAGAAGTAGTACTTAAAAGTTATTTTTTTGCTCGTTCTAAAGCATCTTTTAAAGCATTATAGAGAGCATCTATTTTAATTGTGCAACCACTTACAGTGTCGGTATAACCATCACTATCTAGTTTGATACCATCTAAGCCTTGATTATCAATTACATTTTGTTCTAGTGCTTCAACTTGTTCATACCATTCACCAACTTGTGAACCATAGGCGTTTCCATACATACCATAGTCAGTACCTAATGTTTTTTTGGTTGTCTCTACACCATCTTTTGTATAAGTTGTATCAAGGTAAACATCAGTTATTTTTCCATTACTATCAACTGTTATAGTCGCGGTAGCGGTGTTTTCTTGACCTCCATAGTTATCGAGAGCAGACCCAGTATATGTCCCTTCATCATAGCCTTTACTACCACAGCCTGATAATAATAATAAAGTAAAAATAGTTGTTAAAATTAATGTTTTCTTCATTTCTATTTTCCTCCTATGATAATTATAATCGATTTTTTTCTTTTTTACTAGTATTAAATGATATTCTCGGTATATTTTAATAATTTTTTACTAATAATTCCAATTAAGATACCGGTTGGAAGAGAAAAAATAAGTAAATATGGTAAATAGTATATAATCGCCGTATTTTTAAGAAGAACGATACCAATTAAGACTTGACCGATACTATGACTGATACTACCAATCATCGATACACCAATAATAGATAATTTTGTCTTTTTGAATAAATACATAAAAATAATACTTAAAAAGGCACCTGATAAGGAAAAAAAGAAATTAAAACCAAAGCCCGTTCGAAGAAGGGAGGCAAGAAAGACACGAAGAATTGATACTAAAAAGGCTATTTTGAAATTGTATTTGTATAAAGCAAAAAGAACAACAATATTTGCTAATCCTAATTTTAATCCTGGAACGAAAGAACTGAGAAAAGGAAAATAACTTTCAATAATAGAAATGACAACACCTATTGAAGTTAAAAGTGCAACAAGGGTTATATCTTTAGTTTTCATTAGTACACCACCCCATCTAACTCAGAAGTTCCGACTATCTTAATGACAATTTTATTAGGAAGACAAATTAAAGCTTTGGAACTATCAGAAATAAAGCCTTCTTTAGAGCAAATATGCTGAGGTGAATTTTCTTTCTTAACTCGCACTTTTTTATCTTTGACTTCGATAACAACATCGCCAAGAAAGCCTTGAACGGTATATTCTTTATCAATATTTAAATCTATTTGTAAGATAAGTTTATCTTCATAGTAAACTTCGGCAGTATCGCCTTTTTCTTTGGTCATATTAGTAAAGATAAACATTATTGAAATAATTATTATAACAACGATAATTAAAAGGAAATCTTTTTTATTCATAATTAAAACCAGCACTTCTTACTATTTCTTCTTCATTGACATACCAAATGGCTTCGATATCTT
>CANRJI010000099.1 GCA_947630885.1 uncultured Bacilli bacterium | reverse complement strand
TAAAATAAATTTTGTTCAAGTTTTCATGACTATGTGTGCCTTGAACAAAGTGAAAGGAATGTGTGGTTAATATGAATAAGAAGAAGATTGCTAAATTTGCTTTTATATCTTTATTTTTACTTTTTGTTGTAAGTTATGTTATTGAACTTACGGGTTATTATGAGTATAATTTACAAAATAAGACAATTATGACTAATGAGGCAATGGCTAAATTTGAAAAGGATTTAGCGGATGGTAAGGATGTAAGAGAAGAAGACTATGTGGTAAGTACCGAAAAAGATTATACTTCATCACTTACAAAAGAGACAAATAAGTTATCTATAAAAGTAAATAAGGTATTACAAAAGGGAATTGAGGGAATATTTAAAATAGTTGGACGATTTGTTGAAGATTAAAAAAAGAAGTAATTATTTTCTTACTTCTTTTAAAATACGTTCGGTGTTACTGAAATTTAACTTTGCTATATCTTTGAGAACTTTTTGACCATATTTTTGAACTAATTTGATACCGATATCTTCAACGTAGTAATTAGCACCTTTAGGAATGAAAACACCATATTTATTTCCTAATTTATCAATTTCTTTGATGAAAACATATCTACTTATCATTGAAGAAGTAGCGACTGAAAGACATTTATCTTCAGCTTTAGTGATGAAGGTTATGCCTTTTACAACATTAGTGCTATCACTTAAGTGACGATAATAACTTTCTTCACTTTCAAACTGATCGACAACGATGTAGTCATAAGTGTTACCTTTAATCATTTCGGCAAGAGCTTTATTATGAAGAATGGCTTTAATTTTATTCATATTCATATTTTTACCATAATTTTCGTTATATTCGGTATTTGATAACATGATAGTTTTATAAGGAATTTTTTTGATAATTTTAGGGACAATTTTAAGAATTTGTTCATCACTTAATTTTTTGGAATCTTTGACACCTAATTCTTCGAGAAAAGGTATGTTTTCTTTACTAATATAAGAAGCGGTTACAACGATAGGACCAAAGTAGTCACCAGTTCCAACTTCATCAGAACCGACAGAAGAAATATCTAGAGGAATGGTTTTTTCTTCTTTTCTTTTTTCTTTCTTTTCGTCATCAGTGAAATAACTAATATCACTTTTATTTTTATCGATACTTGTCCAAAGTCCTGCTTCAATGTCGGCAGATGGACCTTGAAACATGGCTTTCCCTGATTCGTATAATGTTACGATGGTATCGCCAGTATCAGCTTGAAAAATAGCGTAGGGTGGTGTTTTTTCTCTCAACATATCTTGGTAGAAATCTTGCATTAGTTTTTTGGTTTCATTATCGACTCTTATGACTTTGGTTATCGTTTTTTTCATATTGCACCTCTTAAGTATATTTTACCATATTTGCTAAATAAAATGAATATAATTTAGTAGGTGATATATATGGAGTGTCAAGTAAATAAACCTTATCCTAAAATAATGGTCGAAGGGGCTAACAACTTTTATGCTAAACTTCTTATGGAAGATTATTCGGGAGTAGCAAGCGAACTTACGTCAATTACACAGTATGTTTATCAGAAGTTTGATAAGTTTGACGTGAGTAATGTTTTCGCGGACACATTATCAAAAATTGCTATGGTTGAAATGAAACATTTGGAACTTCTTGGAGAAACAATAAAATTACTTGGCGTTCATCCTAAATTTTTATCTTCAAGTAATAGATGTGGTTCTTTGAGTTATTGGAATAGTGGCTTTGATAATTATACGACAGATATTATTTCAATGCTTTTTTCAGATATTGAAATTGAAAAAATTGCGATTCAAAATTATTTGTATCATATAAGTATTATCGATGATAAATATATTAAGAATCTTTTATATCGAATTATCGAAGATGAGGAAAAACATATTGAGTGTTTTAATTATCTTCTGTGTTTGATAGGAGCAAAAAACAGTTAAAAACCTTTATTTATAAGGAAAAATTTGACATTGCTTGGCTTTTATGGTATAATCTTAATGCATTTCAGGGGGTGGATTGAAATGAAAAATAGTTTTGTTATTGAGTATCTAAATGAAAATGATTTTAGAAAAAAAGAACGTGCTGTTAAAAAGTATAATATGCTAGCTTATAAAAAACTTGCTTTTGATTATTATCCTTCTTTTAGAGATGGTATATTTAAGGGTGTAGTGGTAGCTAAAAATACGAAAGATGGTATTACAAAATATGAACTTAAATTACCAACGGATAGAATGTTTGCAAAGGTTCATGGAGAAGTTGTTCTTCATTATACGGTTTATGATAATCAAAAACTTGTCATGTTAGATAATTTAACACCGGAAGATATTTTGAATGAAGGTCATCAGAAGGAATTATCTACTTATAAAGGAGTTATGGTATCAAAGAGTCATGCTGACCGTGATATGTTTAAAATTAATTTAATTAATATGCTAAATAAATAAGAAGAAGAAGTTACTTCTTTTTTATTTATAAGGAAAGTGCTTTTAAAATAAAAAATAAAAAGTGGTACCAAAATGGTACCACAAAAAGTAT
>CANRJI010000098.1 GCA_947630885.1 uncultured Bacilli bacterium | reverse complement strand
ATTTTATAAGGGTTTGCGAGATTATTTACCACAACAGTTTTTGTATTTCTTCCCACTTCCGCAAGGACAAGGATCATTTCTTCCTACTTTATTACTCTTCTTTTGAATTTTTTGAGCATCCTTTCCATCGTTAGTTACTGTAGCTTTAGCAACTTGCTTTCTTTCCAAATTTTGTCTAATTTCAGCTTTTAAAAGATATATACTAATGTCTTTATTAATTTTTGCTATCATTTCATCAAATAACTGATAACCTTCCATTGTGTATGCTTGTAAAGGACTAGTATTTGCATATCCTCTTAGTCCAATACCATCTCGTAAATGACTCATGGTACTAATATGCTCCATCCAGTAATTATCAATAACTCTAAGTGAGATAGCTTTTTCAAATTCATCCCTAATTTCCGTCGGAATATCTTTTAATTTGTTCTCATAGTCTTTAATTACACTATCGTAAATAATTTGAATTACTTCGTTTGCATCTTTACCATTAATTTCTGATAAATTAAGACGATGATTTTTAAGTAAGTTTTCATTGACTGCTTCAATTATTTCACTGTAATCTTTTTCTTTTAATTTCGTATTATCAACTAGATGAGAGTTAACAACATCCGTAATATAGTCATTAAATCCTTGACAAACCGTTTCATGAATTGAATCATTATCTAATATCTCATTACGTTTACCATAAATAATTTCACGTTGATTATTCATGACATCATCATAGTTAAGTAGTTGCTTCCTTATATCAAAGTTATTACCTTCAACCTTTGTTTGTGCTGATTCTACTGTTTTTGAAAACATCTTATTTTGAATAGCTTGTTCGCCAGTAAAACCTAAGTTAGCAAGCATTCCACGATAGCGGTCTGATCCAAATCTAACCATTAATTCATCTTCAAATGAAACATAAAATTGAGTAAAACCAGGATCTCCCTGTCTTCCAGAACGACCACGTAACTGATTATCAATTCTTCTTGACTCGTGTCTTTCTGTTCCAATTACACATAATCCACCAAGCTCTTTAACACCTTCACCAAGTTTAATATCCGTACCACGTCCTGCCATATTAGTAGCAATAGTTACTGCTCCCTTTTCACCGGCATGAGCAATAATTTCTGCTTCACGAGCATGATTTTTCGCATTTAATACTTCGTGAGGTATTTTCTTTTTATCTAATAACTTACTAATTAATTCTGATGTTTCGATAGCAATTGTACCGACAAGTACTGGCTGTCCTTCATTATGACGTCTTTCTATCTCTTTAACAATTGCACTATATTTCCCATTTTTATCGGGATATAATAAATCAGTAGCATCTTCTCTTATCACAGGCTTATTAGTAGGAATTTGAATAACATACATATTATATATGTTTCTAAATTCCTCTTCTTCTGTTTTAGCGGTACCAGTCATACCTGCAAGTTTTTTATACATTCTAAAATAGTTCTGGAAAGTAATTGTTGCAAGAGTTTTGGTTTCTTGTTGAATTTTAACGCCTTCCTTAGCCTCGATAGCTTGATGAAGTCCTTCAGAAAATGCCCTACCTTTCATAAGTCTACCAGTAAACTGATCGACGATAATAACTTGATCATCTTGAACGACATAATCGACATCACGACTCATCGTATAATTTGCTCGCAATGCCTGATTGATATAGTGGACTAAAGAAGTATTAGCAATATCATATAAATTAGTTAAATGAAACCTTTCTTCGGCCTTTCTACTTCCTTCATCAGTGAGATTGACAGCCTTCGTTTTCTCATCTAAAATATAGTCTTCATTTTCAGTAAGCCTTTTAACAAAACGATCAGCATCAATATATAGATTAGCGGATTGCATAACTCCTCCAGAAATAATAAGAGGTGTTCTCGCTTCATCAATTAAAATTGAGTCAACTTCATCGACAATACAATAATTAAGAGGTCTTTGAACTCTATTTTCTTTTTTAACTACCATATTATCTCTTAAATAATCAAATCCAAGTTCATTATTCGTACTATATAAAATATCGCAAGCATACGCTTCTTGTTTTTCTTTAAAAGATAATTCTCTTAAATTTAAACCGACCGTAAGTCCTAAAAATTTAAAAATACTTCCCATCCACTCCGAGTCTCTCGTTGAAAGGAATTCGTTAACGGTAACGATGTGAACTCCTTCTCCTGTAAGTGCATTTAAATATGCCGGAAGAACGCATGTTAAAGTTTTACCTTCACCAGTTTTCATTTCCGCAATATTACCATAGTGAATAGCAAGACCACCAAGTAACTGACAGTAAAAAGGTTTCATTCCCACGCAACGATAAGCAGCTTCACGAACAACAGCGAAAGCTTCCACTAAAATATCTTCAAGCGTTTCACCTTTCTCTAATCTCTTTTTAAATTTATCCGTATATTCCGCTAATTTCTTATCAGATAATTTACTCATTTCTTCATCTAAAGCATCTATCTTATCTGCAATTGTTCTAAATTTATATAATTCTTTATATTCATTATCAAATAATTTCTTAAGTACTTTAAGCATCAAATCATCTCCTACATAGTATTTTACTATAAATAAATAAAAAAAACTAGTATTCACTTCATAAAACC
>CANRJI010000097.1 GCA_947630885.1 uncultured Bacilli bacterium | reverse complement strand
TGGAACAACAGTAGCAAAAAAAATCACAGTAAATATATTAAATCCTAATAATGAAATTAACCTAGAAAATAAAACCATAGAGGCTTATGTTGGAATTGAAATAGATGGTGTCTATGATAAAGAGTCACCAATGTGGTTAAAGGCTGTATTAGTAAGTGCAGGAATGAGACCAATTAATGCGATTGTCGACATAACTAATTATGTTATGTTAGCTGTCGGTCAGCCTCTTCATGCTTTTGATAAAACGCATGTTGTAGGTGAAAAAATTATTGTTCGTAATGCTAAGAAAGATGAGAAATTACTTTTACTTGATAATAATACAATCGATCTTACAACTGATGATCTTGTTATTGCTGACGAAAATAGTGCTTTAGCCCTCGCAGGTATTCGTGGTGGTAAAAAAGATTCAATTTTACCTGAAACAACGGGTATTGTTTTAGAAGTTGCTAATTTTACTGCGAGTACAATTCGAAAAACGGGTAAAAGATTTGATGAAAAAACGGATGCTTCGATTAGATATGAAAAAAATATTGATACAGATAGGGTTGACTTAGGGGTATCGATGGCTCTTTCGATGTTTAAAGAATTATTTAGCGATAGTAAGGTTATATCATATGGAGAAGAATATCCCGTCAAAACTGAAAGGGCAGTTATCGATCTCCCAAAAGAATTTTTAGATGTTCGTCTTGGTAAAGAATTATCTAGTGAAGTAGTTTTAAAAGTTCTTACGTCACTCGGCTATGATGTAAATTACCAAAATAATGTTTATCACGTTATTGCTCCTGTATGGAGATCAACTGGTGATGTTTCTCTTAAAGATGATGTAATGGGTGATATTGCTCGTATTTTAAGCTTTCAAAGCTTTGATCCTAAACCTCTTACGATAAAACATGAACATGCTGTAAGGCAAAATAATGTCTTACTCGAGCGAAGATTAAAAGAATATCTTGCTTTCAGGTGTGGCTTTAATGAAATATATACTTATCCTTGGATTGACATTAAATATATAAATGCTGCGAGAGAAGACGAAAGTAATTTAGTTAAACTAGCAACACCTCCGGCACCAGAACTTGCTTATTTACGTGGATCATTGGTACCAGGATTACTAGAAGCAATAACTAAAAATTTACGTTATTTTGCTTCATTTAAGATATTTGAAATGACACAGGTAATGAAAAAGGGCAAGTATCACGAATCTACTAATGAAGAAACACTTCCTATTCATAATAAATATTTATCAGGTGCTATCGTTGGAAAAGACGCGAAAAAGATTTTCTATGAAGTTAAAGGTGTTATTGAAAGTATGGCTAGTTTTTGCCATATGGAGGAATTAACTTTTGCTCATAATGGAAAACCAACTTGGGCTGATGCTAATGCTTACTTAAATATTATGTCTAATGGGGAAGAGGTAGGATCGATTGGTCTCGTGTCAGTAGGAACGATGAACGATGCTAAGATTAAACATACGAACGTTGCTATCTTCGAATTAAATAGTGATAAATTTATACCTTTTGTTTCAAGAACGAACACTTTCAAAAACTTACCACAATTTCCACTTGCCGAAAAAGATTTATCGATATTAGTAGATAAGGAAGTTACTTGGAAAGAGATTGAAGAAGCTATCTCTTCAAAAGTAAGAGAAATTCAGTTTATGGAAGAATACAATGGTAATCAAGTACCAGAAGACAAAAAATCAATAATGTTTCGTATTAAAATAGGAAATGATGGTAGAACAATGACTTCCGAAGAAATTAATGAAGTTATAAATAATATTTTAAAGACGTTAAATAAAAAGTTTGGGGCTGTTCTTCGCGAAGAATAATATTTTTTGATGAGTATTAGAATGCTAATGCTCATCCTTTTTAGTGAAATAAAAAAGAAGTAAGAAAGTTCTTACTTCAAATGAAATGTTAGTCAATAGTTTTTTTACGAGTATAAGGCTTACATGTTTCATTAGAATTATTAGGTATAATGCTACTTGTTTCTTCTTTATCACAACTTGCCGTCTCGACAGTAGAGCATTTGTATTTTGAGACATTAGGATTGTCATAAAAATTTTCTGGTGTAAGTAAGCAGTAATTAAATAGTAAGTATCGATTACCATTATCGGTTAATTTAAAGTACTGATCATTTTCAACGGGATAAGATGATGAGCGAAATTCTTTACTATCGTGAATTGGAACACCTAAATATAACATATCAAGAATAGCGTTATATGATCTTGTTTCCATCGTTCCTAAATAATTTTTATAAGATTCAGACCAATATACACTAAACTGATTTGGTGCTGTAATTATATCGTATATATTTCCACCCTTTGTTGATCTAACATATGCAGTATCAATGGCACGATCATAGATTGTTGTAGCTACACCATATGGATCAACATATTTATTTCCATCACCTTCAGCTTCTGATACACCGCAGGCAACGACGACATCAAGTTCTTCTTTCGTAATATCATAAACGTCAGTAATATATTTAATTTTGTCTTCAACTTTCATATTAATTAAAGGGTAGAAGGCATTGACAACGTCTTCGTAACAAGTAAAACCGTTACCAAGTTCTCCCCAGTTGATTGAGTGCTCAAGAATACGATTTATAAAGTT
>CANRJI010000096.1 GCA_947630885.1 uncultured Bacilli bacterium | reverse complement strand
CCTTTTAAATAATGGTATGATAGCTTATCCTAATAATATAAATGATATGAATAATAACCCTTTAACCGAACTTACGATGCGTGTGCGTAATCTCGAAAATCGTGTCAAAAACCTTGAACAAAAAATTGGTAATACCAATTCCTATCAAGACGATAATTCCATGTATATGATATAAAAAAGAGCTTATTTCTTTTTCGAATAGCTCTTTTTTATTTACTTTTTATCCGTTGAACCAAAGCCACCTTTACGTTTACCTTCAGCCACATCTCCATCTACTGTTAAAAACTTTTGGAAGATAACTTGACCGATAACATCGCCTTTTTTTACTTCGATATCATGGTCAGTAAAATTAAAGTATTGAAAGAAGAAATGACCATCATTATCCTCATTACCATAATAGTCGGAATCAATTATACCAATACTATTAGCCATCACAAAACCTTTCTTAGGCCCCGAACTGCGATTGGCGAGCATAAACCATTCATCTTCTCCACAGTAAGCTTTGAGCCCCGTTGGAATAAGTGTCGGTTTAATTCCCGGTTTATACATAGGAATAATAATATCTTCCGCTGCTTCAACATCATATCCGGCTGAATGCTTTGTTTTTCTAACTGGAAGATTAATTCCCTTATCTTCGTATCCTTTTGCTATTTCAAATCCTCTCGTTCTCATATTACTCCTTAAACACTTACAACTTCATCATCGTATAAAATAACATTGCCTTCTTTTAAAGACTCTTTCACATCAATTACTCTTTGATTCGATGATCCTTTCCACCTAAGAATAGGGCTATGTAGTTCATCAATATAAACGCCATCCACCAAGACATCAATATATTTTAATACTTCCTTATCCTTCAAATCTTTATCGAAAAGAAATCCACTCCAAACCCAAATCGTTTTATTAGGGAATCTTTCTTTAAATTTTTTGGCTAAACATGTTGTTCCTTCAATATTTTTCGGATGCATCGGCTCACCGCCTAAAATCGATAAGCCGACGATATGCTCTCCTTCACATAATTCTAAAACTTTTTCAATCGTTTCATCAGTAAATTCTTTTCCGCCATTAAAATCATGCGTTTCCTGATTAAAACAATTTTTACAGTTGAAAGTGCATCCTTGCATAAATATTGATACTCTAATTCCTGGACCATTTGAAATGTCCATTTTTCTTATTTTATTATACCTCATTTTCCTCAGCATCCTTGTTGTCAATATGGATTACTCTCTCTTTAATCTCTTGTGTTCTACCTCTATTCCAGAAATTTGTTCCAATATAACCACAAGTACGACGAGCAACATTTAATTTATCATGATCTCTATTACCACAATTTGGACAATACCACTCTAAATTATCATCAATTAAAATTTCTCCCGTATAACCACATTCTTGGCAATAATCTGACTTTGTATTAAGTTCAGCATACATAATATTGTCATAAATAAACTTAATAACTTCCATAACAACATCTAAATTATTAGTTAGATTAGGTGTTTCAATATAAGATATCGCACCACCTGGACTAAGTCTTTGGAATTCACTTTCTAATTTTAATTTTGTAAAGGCATCAATTTCCTCAAAAACAGGGACATGGTAAGAATTAGTAATATAATCTCTATCTGTAATACCTTTAATTTTACCAAATCTTTCTCTTAGGCATTTAGCAAATTTATAAGTTGTCGATTCAATAGGTGTACCATATACACTGTAATCAATATCTTCTGCTTTCTTCCATTCAGCACATTTATCATTCATTTTTTGCATTACTTGAAGAGCAAATTCTTTACCTTCACCATTATCAGTATGACTGTGTCCGGTCATATACTTAACACATTCATATAATCCAGCATAACCAAGTGAAATAGTTGAATATCCATGATGTAATAATTCGTGAATACTCTCTCCCTTACCAAGTCTTGCAAGAGCACCATACTGCCATAAAATTGGTGCAACATCGGAAGTAGCTTTTGATAATCTCTTATGTCTAATTTGAAGAGCACGATGACATAATTCTAGTCTCTCTTCAAATATCTTCCAGAAATCTTCCATATTTTTATCCGAAGATAAAGCAACATCAACTAAGTTAATTGTAACGACACCTTGATTAAATCTACCATAATATTTAGGCTTACCATCAGCATCGACATATGGTGTAAGAAATGATCTGCATCCCATACAAGGATAGCATTGCCCATTACCATTTTTATCAATTTTATATTTTTTCATCATCTTTTCCGAAATATAATCTGGAACCATTCTCTTTGCTGTACATTCAGCCGCAAGTTTAGTTAAGTAATAGTATTTACCTTTTTCGTTCATATTGTCTTCTTCGAGAATATATAAAAGTTTAGGGAAAGCTGGTGTAATATAAACACCTTTTTCATTTTTCATACCTTGAATACGTTGTTTTAAAACTTCTTCAATTATCATGGCAAGTTCTTCTTTATATTCTTCCGTTTCACCTAAATACATACAAACACTTAAAAATGGTGCTTGTCCATTAGTCGTCGTCATCGAATTAATCTGATATTGGAAAGTTTGAACACCATCCGTTATTTCTTTAGCTAAATCTTCCTTAGCATACTTTTCACATTGTGCTTTCGTGAATTTTCTATCTTGATATTTCTTCAAATAGCGATTATAACTTTCTCTAACAAATGGTGCTAAATGTGTAAGGGTTATCGTTGCTCCACCATATTGACTAGAAGTTACTGATGTAAT
>CANRJI010000095.1 GCA_947630885.1 uncultured Bacilli bacterium | reverse complement strand
TCTACCCAAGGAATTGAAGCCCAAACTCTTGCTAACGTTTATTTGGCTCTCGATAACAACCTTGAAATAATTCCTGTCATTAATAAAATCGATTTACCTAGTGCCGATGTTGCCAAAGTAACCGAAGAATTATATAATACTTTTGGTTTTCGTGAAGATGAAATAATCAAAGTATCCGCTAAAACAGGTGAGGGTGTTCCCGATTTAGTAGAGGCTATTATCGAAAGAATTCCCGCTCCAACTAAAAATAACGATAAATTAAAGTGTCTCATTTTTGATAGTTACTTTGATTCCTATCGTGGTGTCGTTATTCTTGTTCGTATTATGTCCGGTAAACTTACAAAAAATACCAAAATCAAAATGATGACGACTGGTGCCACATATGATGTTGTCTCGCTTGGTTATCACACACCTTTTGAAAAAGAAGTAGATGAATTGACAACAGGTGAAGTAGGCTTTATTACCGCTTCCATCAAGAGTCTCGAATCAGTCGAAGTAGGAGATACGATAACTGATGCTGATGATCCAGCCGATAAAGTTCTACCAGGTTATCAAAAAATGAAACCCATGGTCTACTGCGGTATTTATCCTATTGATTCAAATAAATATCCAAATCTCAAAGAGGCTATTGAAAAACTTAAGTTAAACGATGCTTCTCTTACCTTTGAACCCGAGACATCTAGTACTTTAGGTTTCGGTTTTCGCATGGGCTTTTTAGGCCTCTTACATTTAGAAATCATTTCAGAAAGAATTGAACGTGAGTTTAATATCGATATTATCGCAACGACTCCATCTGTTAATTATGAAATAAATTTAACTGACAATACCACTATCTATATCGATAATCCAAGTATGATGCCTGATAAAGTTAAAATTAAAGAAATAAAAGAACCATATATATATACCAATATTCTTGTTCCAACTGATTATGTTGGTCCAATTATGGAATTATGTCAAGATAAAAGAGGTATTTATAAAGGAATTGATTACCTCGATAAAACCCGTGTCAATATCCATTACGAATTACCACTTTCCGAAATTGTCTATGACTTTTTCGACCGTTTAAAGTCTTCGACCAAAGGTTTTGCCTCTTTCGATTATGAAATAATTGGTTATAAACCTAGTGACTTAGTCAAGATGGATATCCTTTTAAATGGCGAAGTAGTCGATGCCTTATCACTAATTGTTCATAAAGACTTTGCTTATGCGAGAGGTCGAAAAATGGTTGATAATTTAAAAAATATCATTCCACGTCAATTATTTGAAGTTCCCGTTCAAGCGGTCATTGGAAGTAAAGTCATCGCCAGAAGCGATATCAAGGCCATGCGCAAAGATGTCCTTGCCAAATGTTATGGAGGAGATATTACGAGAAAACGTAAACTTCTCGACAAACAAAAAGAAGGTAAGAAAAAAATGAAGACGATTGGTAAAGTTGAAATACCAAGTGAGGCCTTTTTAAGTATCTTAACCGATTATAAGAAAAATTAATATATCATCTCATGGGGGCGAAACAATGGAAATAAGTACCGAAGAAATAGAAAGCATCTTGCTTTCCGATAATCGCGAATCTTTAGATAAATTAATTATCTTCCTCGAAGAAGATTACCATACCTTTCTAAATCGAATGCTTGGTATCTTATATCAAGAAATATTGTCTAATCATCTAGTCGAAGCCAATATGATAATTACCAATATCGAAAATATCATTTTTGTCGATTATCAAGAAAATTATCGTCTTATTACGACTATCTTAAAAGAGTTTATTAGTAAACTTATCACTATCAAAAATATATCTCCAACCGAATTAAAAATGATTAAGTATCGTCTTTTAAGTATCATTAGAAATGTCAATATTCGCCAAAAAGTCAAAAAGACAAGTAGTCTTTATACCATCTATCATCGTATTATTTTTAAAGAGAGAAATCTTAGTATCATCGAAGAAATGCTTAAGAAAGAAAAAGATGTTCTCTCTCGTAAAGATAATCATGGAAATGACCTTTTCTATAATATTTTAGATTATTATGCTAATCTAAAAGAATCTGATACTGCTGAAATTGAATATTTTCATAATGTTATTATGCTTTTCTTCAAATATGCTGAAAATAGTTTTGTAAGAGATAGCAAGCGTTATTATAGTATTCTCGAAAGGGAAGAATCACATAATAAAAAACATGTTCAAGATATCTTATCATATATTTGTGATTTTTCACTTATTGATGTCAATCGTCTCAAAAAACAATATGATATTCAAGTATCGCCAAGTACTGAAGTCTTAAAAGAAATAACGACCTTTACTTACGATACCCAAAATAGAGTCCGAATTGATGCTCCCTTTGTTACGATCGATGAAGAATCGGCAACTTGTCTTGATGATGCTTTAAGTGTAACTGCTAATCCTGATGGAAGTTATAACTTATATATTGCTATAACTGATATTCCATCTCTCATACCTTATGGGTCATTAACTTTTTATTCCGCTCTTCGCCGAATTGAGACTCTCTATCTCTGTGATAGCACTATTAATTTATATCCCGCTATCATTGCCAATGATATTTGTTCGTTATTACCAAATGCAGACAAAAATGCTATCGTCTATAAATTCCATGTCGATGAAAATTATAATGTCGACCAAGATAGCCTTGAAATTATCAAAGGAATAATAAGAATTCAAAATAAATTAAGTTACGATAATGTAAATAAATATTACGGTTTAACTGATAGTGAAAGAATTATGCTCGAAAGAGCTTATTACATTGCTATGAAATTGCGAAGTCAAAATAGTCAAAAAGAAGATTATCGTCGTATTGAAAACTTCCTATATTCAAATGCAACTTATCAT
>CANRJI010000094.1 GCA_947630885.1 uncultured Bacilli bacterium | reverse complement strand
TATGAATTTAGATTTAATGAAACATGGATTTAATCCTGTAATTATAAAAAAAGAAAATAGATTACAATATTATGAAGTTTTAGATAAGGCCCATACAACGAAAGATTATACTGATTTTGTTAAATTGATAAATGGATTAGAGATAGAAATATTAAAGAAATATTTAGAATTATTGTAAAAGGTGTTTTTAATGAGTTATAATAATTATATGTCGAGAAAAGAGATATTTCTAAATATATAAAAAAATATAATGTGATAGCATACAGATGCAAACAAAGTTTGCAAAATGTTTGCAAATGAAAAAAATTATAGTAACAATAATAACACAAATACTATAAATTCTGGAATATGCTCAACTTGTGGAAGTAGTAAGAAATACAAGAACTGCTGTGGAAAGTAAGATAAAATAAGGGAAAAATTAATATTAGAAAAGTGATAAATTTGAATGTGGACAAAGTCCATTGTAAAAAAAAGATGTTAGCAAAAATAAATTTGTTGACATCTTTTTTAGGACATAAAAGAATTGGAGCAGCAGGAAAATACTATATTTATAACGATGAAGAAGGAAACACTAAAGTATAAATATTACTTGAAAATAAAGATGTTTAGCTAATCACTGCTGCTTTAGCTACTTTATTTAATATTGATAGAAGTGGTATTGTTAGACATATTAATAATATTTATAAAGATGGGGAGTTAAACGAATATAGCACATGTGCAAAAATTGCACATGTGGGTAATGATGAAAAACAAACTTATAATACAATTGGTGAACTTATTTTTAGATATAGCTGAAAATAATACTGAAAGAAATATTACAATGTATATGGAAGATTGGAAAAAAGAAGTGGAAAATGCATTAAAAGTTTTTCATTATGATATATTAGAAGGAAGTGGTACAATTTCTCATAAACAAGCAGTAAAAAAAGCAGAAAACGAATATGAAAAATATAAAGTTATACAAGATAGAAACTATGTATCAGATTTTGATAAATTAATGAATGAAACAAAACAAATAGAAAACAAATAAGTTTTTTAAGCTTTTGAAGTTGAAAAAATTTTAAAATTGTGTTATATTGCTTATGGGTTGAGAGATCAACTCTGTGATTTAGATCTTTTATATGAAAAATAAAAATCCTATATGAAAATTGTAAGGAACTGAACCTTATGATTAAGGACACACTAAATGATCTGTGTGAAAAAGAATTATTAATTAATAGGAGGTTTCATATGAAAGAAAGTTGTAAAGACTATTTAAGTCACAATAAATCTAAGACCTTTAATGAAGTCCTTTTCTCTTTCATAGATGAAAAGTGCGTTAAAGATTCTGAGATTTACAAAAAGGTAGATATAGATAGAAAGTTATTTTCTAAAATCAGATGTAGTAGTGATTATATTCCTAGAAGGAATGTAATTATCAAATTATGCTTTGCTTTAGGTTTAAATAAGGACAATTTTAACAAATTGTTAAATAGTGCTGGTTATTCCTTGAGTAATAGTAAGTTTGACTTAGTTATTACATACTGCTTGGATAATGGTATTTATGATATTAACATCGTAAATGATTATCTCTATACTTACGTGAATGCTGTTTTATAGCAGCATTTTTTGTCGCTTTTTTCGCGACCTTTTTATTTCTTCTTTGGTATATAATGAGTATGAAAAAGGAAAAAGACTCATACAGCAAAAAGCAATGATTATTGAATAAATTTAATACACTTGATCACAGTGTACCTGAGTCTTGTTAATAAAAGCCACTTACAGCAAAATATTTAATGAAAATGAATTTTATTATAGGTGATCATTTGTGGCTTGTTCCTTTTGAATAATTAAAATGGAGGTGTTCTTATGAATTTATTAGATGGAATGAAAAAGAACAATACTAAGATAAATACGAAAGGCTCTGAATATTATGCTACAACATATGATAGCAATTTAGATGTTTTCACTATGCTTACAAGGTTTAATAATGAAGATGATATTATTAAATTATTTAATAATGCATTAAATGAAGACTCTAATTTAGCATTAGCTAATTTGCTATACATCCTTGATATTAGAAATGGTAAAGGTGAAAGAAGATTATTTAAAATAATCTATGGTTCATTATGCCAAAATTATCCTGAATATGCATTAAAAATATTACCATTTATTAGTGAATTAGGTCGATATGACTATGTTCTTTTAGGATTGGATACATCAATTGAAAAGGCAACAGTAGATTTAATAAAAAAGCAACTTGAATTGGACAAAGAATCTGATACTCCATCTTTACTTGCTAAATGGTTGCCATCTCATAGAACGCATGGAAAAAATAGTTTATTAGCCAAGAAGTTAATGAATGTTTTAAATATGTCTGAAAAGGAATATAGAACAACATTATCTAATCTTAGAAATAAGCTTAATTTAGTTGAAAAAAATCTTACTAACAGAGAATATGACAATATAGATTTTTCAAAAGTACCTTCGAAAGCTATGATTAAATATAATGAAGCATATAATAGGAACATGCCTGAAAAGTATCAACAATATAAAGACTCAGTTGCGGAAGGTAAAAAGAAAATTAATACAACGGGCTTATTCTCATATGAAATAATTAAAAAAATATTATTGGGACAAGATTGCGATGCGCAATTATATGATTTAATGTGGAAGAATCAAAAGGAAATCATAGATTCAAAACAAAAAAATCTTCTTGTTGTTGCGGACACATCGGGATCAATGACATCATATGGAGCAATACCATATTGCACATCTGTTGGGCTTGCTTTATATATTGCAGAAAAGAATGAAGGATTTTTTAAAAATCATTTTATAACTTTCTCAGAAAAGCCAACATTACAGGAAATAAAGGGCAATTCATTATTAGATAAGGTTCAAAACATGCAGCAAATAAATGCTTGGAATACAGATGTAGATAAAGTTTTCGAACTAATTTTGAAAACAGCACGAGAAAACAAGCTTAAACAAAAAGACTTGCCAGAGCAAATCTTAATAATTTCGGATATGGAATTTGATAGAGGTGTTCATTCGGCAACTGGTACAAACTTTAGTGGTTGGAAAAAAGCATTTAATGATGCAGGATATACTCTTCCAACAATTATCTTTTGGAATGTTGCAGGCTCGACTAATGGAGTGCCAACAACTAAGTTTGAAAATGATGTAGCAATGATTAGTGGTTTTT
>CANRJI010000093.1 GCA_947630885.1 uncultured Bacilli bacterium | reverse complement strand
CAATATATAAATAATAAAAAAACTAGATTTTATCTAGGCTAATTCAATTTTATTTGTCAAAACTGTCAAAGTAGGGTTTAAATTACAAATTTTAAACTTTTACTTAATTATTTTTTTATTAATGTCGATATGCGACTAAAATATGGTATAATAGGATAGAAGTGAAACATAGATTAGGAGTTATAACAATGAGATATATCGGAAATAAGAATAAGATATTACCCTATATTGAGCAATTAATAATTGATAAAAAAATAAATTGTGAAAATTATACTTTCTGTGATGCTTTTAGTGGAACAGCGACGGTAGGTGACTATTTTAAAGATAGATTTAAAATAATAGCTAACGATAATTTATATACCTCATATGTTATGAGTTATGCTAGACTGAATACACCAAACTTAAAATTTGAAAAACTTGGTAAAGATCCATTTGAAATATTTAATGATCCGAATAACAAATTATATGGTTTTATTTATAATAACTTTTCACCGGGTGGAAGTTGTAGACAGTACTTTAGTGAAGAAAATGCTGCTAGAATAGATTATATAAGATCAACTATAGAAAAGTGGTTTAATGAAGAGAAAATTAATAAAAGTGAATATTATTATTTAATAGCTTGCTTAATTGAATCGGTTTCTAAAGTTGCAAATGTTGCAGGAGTGTATGGCTCGTACTTAAAAGTTTGGGATCCACGTTCTGTTAAACCAATGCAATTTATAAAAGTAGAGCAATTAAAAGAAAAAACTTTATTTGAAAATGAAATTTATAATAAAAATTTAGAGGAACTTATTAACGATATAAGTGGTGAAATTTTATATCTAGATCCACCATATACAAAAAACCAATATTCTGTTCAATATCATTTACTTGAAACAATAGCTTTATATGATGAGCCAGAATTGAAAGGAAAAACAGGTGCTAGAGATACCAGTTCAAAGACTTCAAAATTTTCGAAGCCTGGTGAAGTTCATATTGAATTTGAAAGATTAATAGCAAAAGCAAATTTTAGATATATAATATTAAGCTATAGCTCCGATGGAATAATGTCTAAAGAATACATCGAAAGTGTACTTAAAAGATATGGAAAGCCAGAAACATTTGAATTTAGAAAGTTTACATATAAACAATATTTAAATTCAAAGGCTGAAAAAGATGAAAAGCATTGTGAGTACTTATTTTATATAGAAAAAAAGGATAATATGGATGATGTTAATTATTCATCGCCGTTAAATTATATTGGTGGAAAAGCTGATATGATAACTTTTTTAAAGGAAAATGCTCCAATGAAAATTGATAGAATTATCGATATATTTGGTGGTGGATTTAATGTAGGTATTAATTTTAATGCTAATCAAATTCTTTATAATGATTGTAATTTTAAAGTAAAAGAACTATTAGAAATGTTTAGAAATACTGATACATTAGATTTATATAAATACATTGTATCAATGATAAAAAAATATGGTTTAGAAAAGGGGAAGAAAGAACCTTATCTAAAAATTAGGGAATTATATAATACTCAACCTAAGGATAAAAGAGATCCAAGATTATTATATTTATTGATACTATTTGGTTATCAACAGCAAATAAGGTTTAATTCTTCATATGATTATAATAATCCAGTGGGGCAAGCTGGGTTTAATGATAGGATTTTAGAAAAACTTATTTCATATTGTAGAAATTTAAAAGAAAAAAATGTAGTTTTCATGTCAAAGGACTTTGATGATATGTGGGAGCATATTAATAAAAATACTTTTATATATTTAGATCCACCATATTTATTAACTTTAGGAAGTTATAATGATGGTAAGAGAGGATTTAATGGGTGGACAGAAAAGGATGAGATTAAGTTAATAAATTTTTTAACTAAAGTAGATAAAAAGGGTATTAAATTTATGCTTTCTAATGTTTTAGAGCATAAAGGGAAGAAAAATGAATTGTTAATTAATTGGATAAAGCAAAATAATTTTAGAGTAATAGAATATAACGAAAAAGCAAGAAAGAGTCGAAAGGAAGTAATAATTATTAATTATAGTAAGGAGGGTTCAGATGATTAAAGTAATTATTCCAACTTTTATTAAAGAAAAAAATATATTAGACAATAGCATCGTTAAAGATATTTGCAAACGTTCTTTTAATGATGAATTATTTAACATCGTGTATGAAGAAAGATTAAATGGAAGATATATCAAGCTAATAAAAAATGATGAAATTCATTATGTTTGTTTATCCGCGAGTAAAGAAGAGTATCAAGGAAGAAATTCTTTTCTGTCTCAATATTTAGGTACAGCTTTTTGTCGTTATGAAGCTGATAATAATTTAAACAAAAAAATGGAAGTTTATCTTTTAATGACTGATGAAGAAGCTTTTTTGCCATATCAAAAATTTATTTATAGATGCTGTAAGACATTACAAATTAATTTACTAAATATTGATGAAACGATATTTCCTTTTTCTACTTACAAAGAAATCAGAAATGTTAGATCATTAACAAGTGATAGAAATACGGGAAATAATTCTTCATATTTTAGTGATACGGGAGATTTTATTGAATTCTTTGCAAAATGCTATGGTGCTAATGGAAAAGAAGCTGTTTTTATGGCTATGGTTGTTAAGCAATTGACTGAAAAGAAAATAGTGATATATCAGGTTGAAGATCACGGTCAAAAGTCATTATCATATCCTGATAAAGAAATACTTTTAAAAAATGGTTTTGAATTTGGAGAAGATATTATTAGTGAAGAATTTAATAGAGTTAATCTAGATGCTGCAGAAAAAGATTTAAGAAATCAGCCTGCCTTTAGATTAAATTTATTTAAAAAATTTGGAGATAAGAAGTGTTATTTATGTGATTGTGGTATTGATAGTTTGATTATTGCTTCACATATTCATCGAGTAACAGATATTAAGAATGATAAGACGATGACTGATGATGAAAAGAAAAAACAAATAATAGATGGTGATAATGGTCTATGGTTATGTGCAAATCATGATAAGTTATTTGAGTATGGACTTATTTATTTTGCTGATAAAAACCTTGTTATTTCAAATAGATTAAGCAAGGAGCAGAGAGAATATGTAAAAAGTATAACTACGCAATTTGATACATCTAAAGTTGATGGAGATAAAGGAGAAGAAGATAATGCTTCATATGAATTAGCATCATTTAGGATTAAAGATATTGATTATAATGAAAATATGA
>CANRJI010000092.1 GCA_947630885.1 uncultured Bacilli bacterium | reverse complement strand
CCTTTTGACATAACTCGATTTCTTTTTTCTTCTTTTTACCATATGGAAGTAGAAAGAAAATCCTATTACCAACAGCCATTGCACCAATAAATGATAAAATTTCACAACTATAATTCAAAAAATTAGGATTTTCTGCCCATGGATAAATAATACTTAAACAAACAGTACATGCCGATAACATAAGATAACGCGCTCTATCCATTTCTCTCTTTAGCTTAACCAAATAACTATGACTTTCTTTTAATTCACTATCTATTTCTTGCTCATTCATAAATGCTCTCCTTACTTCTAATTAATTATCTAAAAAGTAATATTTAGTTAGCAAAAATAAATTTATCTTCTCTTCCAAAGATAAATTTATTTTTTTATTCAAATAATCCTTGAATATCTTTTATATATATTACTTGTTTTTCCATATCAATCTTTTCAATTAAATCAGAATGATATGGCACCTTATATTCTTTTTTCCCTTTTTTTATAATGAAAAGAGCTACTTTATCATAACGTTCTATTTTCTCTATTTTTCCCATTTCTCCATTATTTACGATAACTAAAAGATTAACAAGGTCTTCATCTAAATATTTTCCTTTATCCAAAATAATATCATCACTATTTACAAAGACACTTTTTCCTTTATATTTTAGCACATCATTAATATTATCATATCCTTCTAAAGTTATCATATCAAAATTTTTATGTTGCCTATAAGTATTAATTACTTCTTTTGTTATCTTATTTATGTAGATAGCCATTCCCTTTTTAAAAACTTTATCCTTATAGGGAAACTTTGATATTATTCGTAGTTCACCTTTAATACCATGCGTATTAACAATTTTTCCAATATACAAATATTTCATTTTCTTTCCTCATTATTTTTACTATCCATTTCGTAGAGAAGTATTGATGTTGCTACCGCAGCATTTAAACTTTCTACATTATCGTTCATCTTAACATATAAATAATAATCGCATAGAGTACTAAGTTCATTACTCATACCATGCCCCTCATTCCCAATAATAAGAGCATATTTGCTTGGCATAACAACTTTTCTTACATCACTGCCACCAATAACTTTTGTTCCCATAATTTTATAGTCATCCTTCTTGAGTTCACTAATTAAATTAACTAGTTCCGAAGTAATAATATTAATATGAAAAAGCATTCCTTGCGTTGATCTAACAACTTTAGGATTATATAAATCAACTGTCTTTTTGCTTAAAATAATAGTGTCGATATTAAAAGCAACCGCTGACCTAATGATTGTTCCAAGATTACCAGGATCTTGAATATCATCTAATACTAAAACATGCCATCCGATCTTCTTTTCTTTCATTTTATGGCAAACACCAATTACTTCAGGATAGCTATCCATATCAGATAGCTTTTTCATAACATCAGGACTTACTACTGTAACCTTAACATTTTGATAAGGAGAAGAAAAATTTTCGGTAACAATTATTTCTTCTAAAAGGCCTTCTTTATTAGCTTCTTTAACTAAATGCTCTCCTTCAACAAGAAATTTTCCTGTGTCATCACGATATTTCTTTTCTTTTAATTTATTTAATCCTTTAATATGACTATTCGTTAATGACGTTATTATCATAGACTTCCTCCAACCTAATTATATTATAAATTTACTTTTATGTAAATAAAAAGACTATTGCTAGCCTCTTTTATAAGTTACATAAATTAAATAATTTCTCTACGAAGCATTATTAGAACCAGCACCGTCTGCAGAACTTAATGCATAAACATACTTTCCATTAAGCTGGAACCTTCCACCATCTGCCGCAACTAGTAAAACTTCAGCAGTACCATTAGCTTTTACTCTAATTGCTGAGCAAGAACTAGTACTAGTTATTTTTGTAAGATCAAGTTCACCCCCAGCATCAGCAAGTGGAACCGTTCCATCCAATTTAACATCAGTTTCAGATAACTCTAAAATTTCGGCAAGATTACCACGCTGATTAAAACAGGTCCATGTATTAGTAGCAATAGCAGCCCCTTGCAAAGTAGGATTCGATGCAAGTAAATCTTGAGCAGCCATATTCTCGTAACTACGTGCAACAGAACCCGCTAGATTCCAAATACTCTGTGTTCTAGCATCAGAAATCGTATTAATAATTGTTGGGACTGTGACAACAACGATTATCGCCAAAATAATAACAACCGCAAGTAATTCAATTAAAGTAAAACCTTTTCTATTTAACCTTTTCATTTGTTCCTCCTCTATTCTACATAATAATCTTAACACAAAAGCAAGTAATAGTCAATTAATTTTTCTTGTTTCTCTAAAATTCTATAAGTTATTATTTTGATATATACTAACAAATTTATCGCCATACCTTTTTCCCTTTTTCAAAAGTAAACTGCCATATTTATCGTTAAGTTTATCAAAACGATATTCTAAAACTAAATGTCCACCTTTGGTAAGAAGATTATAACCATTTACTAAACTTATAATTTCTTCCATAACTCCCATCTTATAAGGAGCATCAACTAGAATAATATCGAACTTAATATTGTTTTTTTTAAAAGATAAAAGAGCATCATGATAATCTAAGTTCTTAATTTTTGATTTATCGCTTACCATTAAATTATTAATATTCTTTTTTAGATAAGTCAGTATTTCTTTATTATTATCGACAAAATAGCAAATAGATGCTCCCATAGAAAGAGCTTCAATTCCTAAACTACCTGTTCCACAAAACAAATCTAAAACTTTGGCTCCCTCCGTATAATCTTGAATACTAGCAAATAACGATTCTTTAACTCGGTCCATCGTCGGTCTTGTCGTCGAAACTTTGTAGCCTTCTAGTTTCTTTCCTTTTAAATATCCCCTTATGACACGCATAATACTAACAACCTTTCAAACCAGTATATTTCTTAAATCCATAATTAATTTTTAAAATTTTATAAAATAGTTCATTATAATATTTCATATACAAAGTATAATCTTGAAAGCCATATATTTCTTCTTTAATTTTTCTTTTTTCATAATCGTCCATTAAAGAATTATATTTACGAATTAAAGATGTTAATTCTTTACTACCAAGAATTCTTTTTTGATAATGTTCTATCTTTCTCATTAAGTCACTTTCATCTATTACAGTAATTAAATTCTTTGTTTTTTCAATAACATTATCCATGATATTTAATATACTTCTCCTCTTCTCTTTTAATGTCGCGTTCTTTCATTGCTTCTTTTTTATTATAGTTTTTCTTACCCTTAGCAAGCCCAAGTTCTATTTTAGCTTTACCTCT
>CANRJI010000091.1 GCA_947630885.1 uncultured Bacilli bacterium | reverse complement strand
ACTTGCATTTTCTTCGACAATCTTATCGTATCCAAGTTCGCGAAGAGCCTGTATTTTTGCTGTATTTAATTCTTGAGTACGAGATAATTTTTCTTCCTTTTTCGAAGCCAAAACTTCTTCCCATCTCTGATGAGACTGTGTAATTCTACTACGTGATGCTCCCCCATTACTATATAACGACATTGCCGAAAACATAATACTTTCTAAAATATATTGATTATTTTCATCAAAAACATATTTATTAGGATCCGTATAACCAAAATTCTTTGAGAAAAAGCCTAATATATACTTTAATTCCTTATTAGTTACAATACTTTGAATAAATTGATGTAAGTAGAGAACAGTATAATATGAATCGCCCTCCCTACTCTTTCCTTCAAGTAAAATATTACGAAGCATGAGAGCAATATCGCTAATCAAACCAAATTCTTCCTTTTTCAAATCATCTAGTTCGATAATATTATCTTTTTTATCTTCTTTTTTCTTCGAATCAAAAATCTTATTACCAACTGATTGCAAATACCCATCCTCTAACTTTAATTTAAGTATTTCTTGTGCCGAATTAACTCCAAGTAATTCAAATAATAGTTGACACTTTTCATTAGGTATCTTTGACAAATCACTACCATCTAAGTAGTTGTAAACCATTTGTCTAGAAACCCCTAAATATTTAGCTAAATTTACTTTTGAAATATTGGCACTCTTTAATATTAAATTAATTTTCTCAACGACATCCATTATTCTGTAACCTCCTACATCTGTCCTATCTATATATATTTTACCATTATTGATAATTTGATGTCAAGTCAATTTAAAAATTGCCATGCTTAAACGAGTTTAAAGCCCATATTTTATTAGTATTCATAATAATTATTTAGTAAAATATTCCAATATTTAATTATAAAAAGAAGTAACATCTCTACATTACTTCCTTAATAATTCCTCCGCCTAGGCAGATATCTCCATCATATAAAACACAAAACTGTCCTGGTGTTACTGCTTTAGCCTTATTATAATGTAATTTTAATGTCTTATTTTCTAAATATTCAACTTTGACTGGTATATCATTTTGCCGATAACGAAATTTACAATTACAGATACTAGGTCTCTCATCCGTTAAGTAGTTAAAGTCTTCAATAACAGCACTATTTGAATACAAATACTTATTATCGTCGCCAATTGCAACATAGAGAATATTTTTTTCTAAATCTTTTTTAACAACGAAAAGTCTATCTTTCGTACCACCAACGTTAAGTCCCCTTCTCTGTCCAATTGTATAATACATAAGTCCAATATGTCTTCCCATCTTTTCCCCGGTGTCAATATTGACAATATCACCAGGCATATTAGGAAGATAATTTTCCAAAAACTTTGTAAAATTTCTTTCGCCAATAAAGCAAATACCCGTCGAATCTTTCTTTTTCGCCGTCACTAAACCATATTCCGTAGCAATCTTTCTAACTTCTGGTTTTTCAATTTCTCCAAGAGGAAATAAAACATCTTTAAAGACATCCTTATTCACATAAGCTAAGAAATATGACTGATCTTTATTTTTATCGACCGCCTTAGCAAGTTTTCCATCTATTAGTCTAGCATAATGACCAGTAGCAATATAATCAGCTTTTAATTCTTTTGCCTTTTTAACAAATAAATCAAATTTAATATATTTATTACACATAACATCAGGGTTAGGAGTTCTTCCCTTTTTTAATTCGTCGAGAAAATAAGTAAAGACAAAATCCCAATATTCTTTGACAAAATCGACACGATGAAGAGGAATACCAATCTTTTGGCAAACCGCGAGTGCATCATTATAATCTTGTTCCTGGGGACAAATATTATTATTCAAATTAGGATTACCTAAAAAATCATTATTGATTGTACTATCCCAATTGCGCATAAATAGTCCAATAACATTATACCCTGCTTTCTTTAAAAGAATCGCTGCAACTGAACTATCGACTCCACCGGACATACCAATTACTACTGTCTTCATTTTTGACCTCTTTCCCGCTCCTAATTATATCATAAAATACATTCTAAATAAAGAGTTTTATCGCTAATTTAAGGATGGCGGGAAATAAGTACCCTTCTAATCCTGCTGAAATCACGGTAAGTATAAGACTAATTACTAAAATAACAACATACTTTCGCAAAAATTTGCTTATACTATAACTGCGGTCTTTCATAAAAACCGTTTTCCATAACTTAATAGTTAAAATAATAGAATATACGCCAATAATTAACATAACCAATATATTAATAATACAAGAAGGAAATAAATAGATAAATCCCGCTAGTAGCCCTTTTGCTTCATATACTAAGAAAAGAGAAGATAGCGTAAAACCAACTGTAAAACTTTTAAAGTAAATAAAGAAAATATTTAATATAACTCCAATAATCGACATTCCTAAAAACCATATTAATAAAATAAAAATGATATTTTCCCATAAAGCATTTTTAAAAGCTACAAAATTATTAATATTATTACCATCAATATTAGAAATAAAAGTAGTTATCTGATTAGTTACTAACTCTTTATCCGTATCTTTTAAAGCCACTAAAAAGATAGCTCCAGAAATAATTCCTAAAACAATTACAAAAATGACAAATAAATTAATTCTTTTACTAGGTAAAATAAGGGCAAGTCCACTATTAAATTTTTTATTCATTATCTTATCACCAATAAAGTATATTAAAATAGTATTGAAAATATACCACAATTTTAGTATAATTATAATGAGGTGTAGATATGAGTAAAGATAAAGTAAGAAAAAGTAAGAAAAAGAAAAAAAAGCATAATTTATATACCAAAATATTTGGATATTTTATGCTTGCACTTGCGGTTGTTTCCGCTTTAACTTCAATATTAGCTTATGCACTCCGCTAAGAGTGTTTTTTTATTTAACTAAGACATATAAGAGAATCAATGATACGACAAAAGTAATAACTCCTAACAAAATATAAGAAACAAATCCCGCATCACTTCCCTTTTCCACTTTTCTTTTATCAGTTTTAAGTGTCTCTTCAGCAATTGACTCAAAAGTTTCAACTTCGATAGGAGCTGTTTTTTCAATTGATGGTTCTTCATTCTTTCCTACCACAAAATTAATATTAGGGGTTTCGACAACATTATAACTACTAAAATCATCAGTCTGTTTTACTAGTTCAATAATCGTTTTATATTCAATACGGTTATTATACCTAGAAACATACCAATTAGTAAAATTTTTAAAAGAATCATTATTAATAACATAGATATTACTATTAACCTTAATATTATTTTTCGTAAGTAAAGCATAAGCATCATTAAAAATATGA
>CANRJI010000090.1 GCA_947630885.1 uncultured Bacilli bacterium | reverse complement strand
AGTAATTTAATAGAATTAAACTTAAGTAGTTTTAATACAATAAGTGTAATTAATATGGCAGGAATGTTTGAAAACTGTAGAAATTTAACTGAGCTTGATTTAAGTGACTTTAATACAAGTAACGTAACTAATATGGGATGGATGTTTTCAGGCTGCAGTGGTCTAACTAAACTGGAAGTCAATCACTTTAATACTGAAAATGTAACCGACATGTCGAGTATGTTCGCTGGAAGCAGTAATTTAATCGAACTGGATTTACATAATTTTGAAGCAACAAATTTAACGAATGCATCTCGTATGTTTTATAGTTGCAGTAATTTGCAATCAATAAATTTAGAAAATTTTAAAGAATCTCAATTAACAACAACATCATGGATGTTTCGTAATTGTAGTAGTTTAATTAATTTAGATTTAAGCGGTTTAGATGCCGGCAGTGTGAATGACATGTCATGGATGTTTGCTGGCTGCAGTAGTTTAATTAGTTTAAACTTGCATACATTCAGCACCCAAAATGTAACCGACATGAGTAGAATGTTTTTTGGTTGCAGTAGTTTAACCGAATTAGATTTAAGTTCATTTGATACCTCGCATGTAATAACAATGGCTAGTATGTTTTCAGGCTGCAGTGGTTTAACTAAACTGGAAGTCAATCACTTTAATACTGAAAATGTAACCGACATGTCGAGTATGTTTGGTGGATTAAATGGACTAACTGCATTAGATTTAAGCCATTTTGATACAAGTAGTGTAACAACTATGAATGGTATGTTCGCTGGAAGCAGTAATTTAATTAGTATAGACTTAAGTGGCTTCAATACCCCCAAATTAATGGATGTCCACTTTATGTTTAGCAATTGTAGAAGCCTAGAAAAAATTAATTTAAGTAAATTTACGTCAGAAAGTCTTACAAGTATATATGAAATGTTTTATTACACATCAGGTTTATCCAGAAAAGTAGAAGTAAACATGCAAAGTTTTGACTTTAATAATATTACAAACTGGGATAGGGCTTTTGCGGGAACAAGTGAAAAATATTTTACTATAATCGTTAAAGATGAAGAAAATATGAATTGGCTATTAGAGCGTTTTCCAAATTTAGCTAATGTTACGGTGTATGCTTAATAATTAGAAAGAGGCATAAATATTCTCTTGCAAGCATCGTATTACATATGAAAAAGCCAAAAAATGCTTGACACAACTTGAATAAAAATATATAATAAAATAGCATTTGACGTGGAGGTGGATTTAAATGAAAAGAACTTATCAACCAAACAATCGTAAAAAAGCAAAAAAACATGGTTTCTTTGCTCGTATTAAAGGTAATGTTTTAAACAAAAGAAGAAGTAAAAAAAGAAAAAAATTATGTGCATAATTTTGTTTTCTTTTTTTTATTTTTATAAAGATTATTATGAAAAAGAAAGATATTATTAAGTCGTCAGAAGAATTTACCGAAATTATTAATACCGGTAAAACAGTAAAAAGTAAATATTATAGTATCTATTACCGCAAGAGCCAAAGTGTAGGGCAGTTTGGCATAACTATTCCCAAAAAAATAGGAGTTGCGGTAATTAGAAATAAGACGAAAAGGCGTATAAAAAACATTATCGATCAAAATAAAAATACTATACAAAGTAGTTATGACTATGTTATAATTGTTAAGAAAGGAATATTAGAATTAACGTACTTTGATATGGAGAAAGAACTGTTAAAACTAATAAAAAGCATAGGTGATTAATTTGAAAAAGAAACCCCAAGTAGCAAAAATATTAATATTAGTACTAAGTTTAGTAATGCTAACCGGTTGTACGAGAACTTTGACAGATAGTGATAAAAAGGCTGTCAAAAACGAAGAAACTGGAAGAGCACTTACTGAAAACGTTTTGTGCCGTCCCACCGATTCTAGTGTAACTAACTTATACAAAGAAAATGGCGTCGATACTGATAAATTACCAAAATGTGAAAACTTTAAACCATTTGATAAATATGAGGGCTTGTGGACAACTATATTTGTTAAACCATTAGCTTGGATAATTATCAATATTGGTATTCTATTAGGTAAAATTGGAATGGGTAAGGGTATCGCTAACGGTCTAGCTATTATTCTTTCATGTTTAATTATTAGATTGATTCTATATCCATTGACTCAAAAGACTGCAATGCAATCAGAAAAGATGAAAGAAGTACAGCCTCAAATGGAAAAACTTGAGAAAAAATACAAAAATAAGACAAGTGAAGAAGATCAAAGAATGAAAGCTGAAGAAATGATGATGATATATAAAAAATATCAGATCAATCCTATTTCTAGTTGCCTCTTATCATTTGTTCAAATACCATTATTGTTTGCTTATCTAGAAGCAATTAATAGAACACCAGTTATTTTTGAGAATACTTTCTTAAAATTAGATATGGGTACGACCATTTTTCATGGAATTATGTCAAATAGTTGGTATCTATACTTGTTGTTTTTCCTAATAATATTGGGGACAACTTACTTATCATTTAGAAAGACTTTAAAAGACCAAACGGCACTGAATGCTCAAATGAAAGGAACAATATACTTTATGTTAGCCATGGTTGTTGTTGCTTCATTTAGTTTACCAGTTGCTTTAGGTATATATTGGATTGCATCATCATTATTTACTGTAATGCAAAACCTAATTGTAGAAAGAAGGAAGGCTAAGAAGTAATGAATAAGTATTATTATGAAGGAAAAACCAAAGACCTAGCATTAGAAGTAGCATTAGGTGAATTAAAAATATCAGAAGAAGATTTGATAATTAATAGTGTTGAAGAAAAAAATAGTCTACTAAAGAAAAATGTTCGCCTTGAAGTATTAAATATTAATGAGATTGTTACTTTTATTAAAGAGACAATTAATGAAATAGCCAAAGGTATGAATGTTGAGGCTAATCTTGAAGTAAGAAGAAGAGAAAATACTATTTCTGTAACTATTTTTTCTGACAATAATTCAATTCTTATTGGGAAGAATGGAAAGAATGTTGCCGCTCTTCAATTATTAATAAGACAGATGGTTAATAACAAATTAAATAATCCTTTGAGCATTGTTATCGATGTTGGAAATTACAAAGAAAAGCGTGTAAAAAGTATTGAATCATTAGCTCGAAGGTTAGCAAGGGAAGCTTACAAGACGAAAACAGAAATAACGATGGACAGCATGAATTCATACGAACGTCGTATCGTTCACGAAGCACTATCCAAAGATAAATATGTATATACTGAATCAGTTGGTGAAGAGCCAAACCGAAAAGTTGTTATAAAATTAAAAGAAGAACAAAAATAATTTATAGATAACCCATACATTGTAACCGTATGGGTTTAATTATATTATTGGCAGATAAACTGCTTTCTTTTTTTATTATCTTATGATAAAATATATCGGGAAAGACTCTTATAATAAAAACTAGATAAGTCAAGTTGTACAAAATTTGATAAAATTAATCTAGGAGGATGAAGTT
>CANRJI010000089.1 GCA_947630885.1 uncultured Bacilli bacterium | reverse complement strand
TAATTTATTTAAATATATTAAAAATATATCTAAAACTTTTTAATTTTACCTATTGACATTTACCAGATGTTCTTTATTACAATAATTATAAATTAGATAAAGAAAATATGCAATTAATTTTAACAAAATAAAATTAATTAATATAATTTACATCTTTAAAGGGAAATGTTATAATTTTAATAGTGAAAGTGATAGGGAAGTAAAATGATAGAAAAAATAGCTACATACTTTATTTTATTTATGATGTATTCTTTTATGGGATGGCTTATGGAAGTTATGCTTACTTTAATTAAAGAACATAAATTTGTCAATCGTGGATTTTTAATTGGACCATATTGTCCAATATATGGATATGGTTGTCTATTAATTATAATTTTACTTGGTAAATATGCTAATGATTTTATTGTTTTGTTTTTAATGACGATTACGATATGTTCAATACTAGAATATTTAACTAGTTATTTTATGGAAAAATTATTTAATGCTAGGTGGTGGGACTATAGTAATCGAAAATTTAATTTAAATGGTCGTATCTGTCTTGAAACAATGATTCCTTTTGGATTATTAGGTTCAATTGTCGTCTATGTCGTAAATCCTTTCTATATGAAAATATTAAGCTATATACCTTTGACAGTTTTATATATAATTTCAATAATTTTACTAACTATATATTTAGTTGATAATATTATTTCTTTTAATGTTATTAATAGTTTTAAAAAAGAAATTAAAAAAGCTGAAAAAGATCGTACCGAAGAAATTACAAAAAAAATTCGAAATATTATTTCGAAGAAGAGTCTCTTACATAAAAGACTTATTAATGCTTTTCCACACATTAAAACATCTAAAGAAGTACTTTATGACTTACAAGCAAAAATTAATGAAAGAATTGCTAAGTGGAAGACAAAAGATAGTAATAAATAAGCTTCAATTTAAATATTGAAGTTTTTTTGAAACTTTTTTATAAAATTTACGATATTAATAATAGAGGTGAACAAAATGATTAATCAGGAAACCTTAAAAACATTTGAAAACTTATATTATGAAACCTATAATGATGTATTAAAGTACGTTATTTGTAATTGCTCTAATATTGAAGATGTAAGAGATATTGTTCAAAATGTCTATTTTGAGGTATTAAAGAAAATAAAAAAAGATAGTAAAAGAGAAATATCGAAAGCTTATATTATGGGTATTACAAAAAATAAAGTAAAAGATTATTATCGCTTTAATTATAAAGTGAAATTAATTTCTTTATTTACTCCTAAAGAAGATTTGTCTTTGGAAGAAGTATTACCTAGTAAGGAAAACTTGGAAGATAACTTTTTAGAGAGAGAAGATATCGAATTAATTTGGAAATTCTTAAAGAAAAGAAAGTAATTATTGCTAAAATCTTTTATCTATACTATTATGCTAATTTATCACTAAAAGATTGTAGTAGGGAACTTAATATAAGTGAAGCAAATGCTAAAAATTATTTGTATCGCACATTAAAAGAACTAAAATCTTACTTAAAGGATAGAGGTGAAAATTAATGAAAACAAAAAAGGTGATAAAAGAAATGTTTAATAATAAATATAACAGAGAAAAAGTAAAAGAAGAAATTATTCAAAAGGAAGAAAAAAAGAAGAGAGAGTATGTTAAATGGGCATTAGTACCTATTAGTATATTACTAATAGTAGGACTTGCTTTATTAGGTGGTAATGGTAATAAAATACTTACTCCTAATTATGGATTTATCGATAGGAATAAAAATACGTTTCTTTATTTTAATGATGCTAATCCTATTATGAAAGAAAATAATAATAGAGTAATAACGACAAGTGCTAATACTTCGGTTGAAAAATGGTTTGATGAAGTAGTACCAGATGATCTTGAACCTATTGGTGTCTATATGGTCTATGTTAAAAAAAATGATGGACAGAAGACTTTTAATAACTATATTAATTATTATGCTGATAGTGAGGGAATGAGAAGTATTAATATCGCATATTCAAAAAAATATAAACCACTTAGAGATTATTATTATGTTTTGGAAGATACTAATAGTTTTAGTTCGAAAGTAGGGGATACGGAATTTAATTTATATCAAGATGAAAATCTATATTTTACTACTTTTTATTATGATGGTATCTATTTTGATATCGAAGCGCATAATATTAGTGAGAGTGAAATTGCTACCTTATTATCTTCAATTATTAAATAAGTTATATTTAGATAAAAAAGAGCGATGTGCTCTTTTTTGTATTGACATATCTGTATATACTGTATATAATTAATATATACAAATGGAGATAGATATGGAAATAATAATTAGTAATTCGAGTGGTGTTCCCATTTATGAACAAATAAAGGAACAAATAAAAAGAAAAATTTTATTTAATGAATTAAAGCCTCATGAGTTATTGCCGTCAATTAGAGCGCTTGCTAGAGATTTAAGATGCAGTGTTATTACGACAAAGAAAGCATATGAAGAACTGTAAAAGGAAGGATATGTCGAGACGATACCGGCGAAAGGATTTTATGTTGCTAGTATCAATAAGGAACTTGTCAGGGAAGAAGAACTTAATCGTATTGAAAATTTAATTGATGAAGCGATAAATATTGCTAAAATTAATAATATTAATAAGAAAGAATTAGAAGATATATTAGATATTTTATATGAGGAGGATAAGTAATGGAAAATATTTTAGAAGTAAAAGAATTAAATAAAAAATATGATACTTTTGAACTTAAAAAGATTAGTTTTAATTTGCCAAAAGGCATGATAATGGGTTTTATTGGTGAAAATGGAGCGGGTAAGACGACTACGATTAAAGCAATATTAAATATTATTAAAAATTATACGGGAGAGATTAAAATATTTGGTCTCGATAATAATGAAAACGATAAAGAGATAAAAGAAAATATTGGTGTTGTTTTAGATAATATGTTTTTTCCGGAAATTCTTACTCCGAAAGATATTAATAATTCGATGAAAGGTATATATAAAAATTGGGATAGTAACTTATTTTATAAATATTTAAAAGATTTCTCTCTACCCATTGATAAACAAATTAAAACGCTTTCGAAAGGTATGAGAAAAAAACTAGAAATAGCAACAGCTTTATCACATAAGCCGAAACTACTAATCTTAGATGAACCAACGGAAGGATTAGATCCAATCGCAAGAGCGGAAGTCCTTAGTCTTTTTCAAGATTTTATTCAGAATGAAGAATGCTCTATTTTACTTTCTAGTCATATTACGACTGACTTAGAGCATATTGCGGATTATATTACTTTTATTAATAATGGTGAGATTGTTTTATCGAAGTCTTGCGACGATATTTTAAATAATTATGGAATTGCTAAATGTACGAAAGAGGAATTTGAAAAAATTAATCGAGATGATTATGTACAATATAAAAAGGATAAATATGCATATGAACTTTTAGTGGATGATAAAAAGAAATTTAAAAATAAATATCAAATATCGGTAATTGATAAAATAACACTTGATGATTTAATGTTATTAATGGTTAAGGGGGTAAAATAATGCTTGGATTTATTATTAAAGATTTATTACTTATTAAGAGTAATCTTAAAATGTGTGCTATTTTCTGTATTATCTTTATTGCTATGAGTTTTATTGGGGAAATG
>CANRJI010000088.1 GCA_947630885.1 uncultured Bacilli bacterium | reverse complement strand
AAAAGGTAATTATTCATTAAATCAAGTTGCTAAAAAAGCTGGAGTCAAAAACTTTGATAAATTTCATAATTATGGTTATAGAGGATTATATAATGGAGAAACGGCTGATGATATAGCCAAAAGAAAAGGATTAAGATATCGAGAAGATATTTTAGATAATATGGGGAGTGAAGAACTTGCGGCAAATTTATTTAGAATTACGCAAACAGAATCTAAATTAAAAAGAGATAAAACTAAGACAGAAAGAGAAGCAAATCAAACACATTATACAATTGGTAAAAATATTAGGGAGGTAATAGAAAAAAATGGTGGAACGATGCCCGAAAAATTACCTACACCTCAAAAAAGTCTTAAAGAGTTAGAGAAGGAAAATAAATTTATAGAAACTATTAAAAAATGAATTTTACTAATGTTAACTTTCTTGGAAAAACGGTTAGATACTTAATTTATAAAAAATAGAATATTAACATATAAATCATAATATCTATAGGCAAACACTATATGTGATTTGCTTTTTGTGTTATAATTAATGTAGAAATGGGGATAGTATGATGAAAAAAATAACTTATGTTACTGGTAATTGGTCTAAACTAATGAGTGCTAAACAAATTTTAGAGCCACTTGGAATTGAAGTTGATAATGTTAAAATGGAAACAACGGAAATTCAAGCTGATACTGTTGAAGAGGTAGCTATGCATTCTGCTAAAGAGGCTAGTGATAAATTGAAATGTTCAGTTTTGAAAAATGATACTGGATTATATGTTGAAGCACTTGGAGGTTTTCCTGTGCCATATACACACTATGTAGATGAAAAAATAGGTGAAGATGGATTATTAAAACTTTTAGAAAACGAAGAAAATCGTAATGCTTGCTTTATAGAAGCATTTGCATATTGTGAATATGGTAAAGATCCAATTGTATTTAAATCAATTACTAAAGGAAAAATAGCCAAAGAAAAATCAGAAACATATGGTTGGAGTTGGGATTTTATTTTTATTCCAGATGGTTACGATAAAACGATGGGAAATTATCCTGATGAAGAAAGATGTTTAGTATGGAATACAGACGCTTATAAATCTTTAGCGGATTTTTTGAAAAAGAAAGAAGATTAGAATTATTACAAAAAAATAATATAAATAAATTAGTATAAGTAAACAGTAAAGTTTGCTTTTTTTCATGTTATAATATTTAGTGAGATAGATAGTAAGTTGGAGGAAGATTATGAAGAGTATTAAGGTTGTTAAAAATAAAAAAGAATTAAAATCTTTATTTGATTTTTTAGCATCTACTTTTTATGATGAAGCAATGGAATTTAGTGAACACTACTATACTATGGGTCAGCGCTATGAAGAAATGTTAGAACAGTACGAAAGAGATAAAAAATTTATATTTTATATTGAGAAAAATGGTAAAATTATTGGTGGCTTGTCTGCTAAAAAGATGGATCTTGAATCAAAGAAAATAACTTTAGGTATAATAGCAATAGCAAAAAATTATAGAAGAAAGGGTTATGCAAAAGAACTTATCAATCATTTTGAAAAATTATGTAAAGAAAAAGGAATAAAAAATATTGAACTTGGTGCTAGATATAGGGCTTGTAGTTTATATGAAAAATTAAATTATAAACCTTTACTAATGGTACAAGTTTTTGATTTTATTACGATTAACGATGTTAAAAATAACAATAAATTAAATTTAAAAATAAAATCAGAATGGCAAGGTGATACTTATGGTTTTGTTTTATTTGAAGTCGATAAAGTTTCCGAAAAGTATATTACAATGTTTGAAAATAATGTAAAAACGGCATATGTCCAATATGTTTTTGAAAAGGAATTATAAGTAATATAAACCAATACTGCAAAATAGTAATAATTTTATGTTATAATAAAAGTGCAATATATTATAGGAATGGCTATATATAATTTTTAAAAATATGTTTAGTAGGAGGAACCATGAAAAAAAGAAAAAGTATTTTCATTATTATTTTGATAATCATACTATTATCCGCGGGAACAATAATACTTATATTACAAAGTAGAAAAGATAATGTAGTAATTAGTGATAAAACATACGATATGTATATAGAAATAAATCCTATAATTAAATTATCTTTTAAAGAAGAATATAAAAAATGTAATGATAAATCAAAGAATAATAAATGCAAAATGACAACTAAAATTACTAATTATAAATTTATAAATGATGATGCAAAGAATATGTATAAAGATATTGATTTTAGTGATAAGTCAATATTAGATGTTTTGCCACAGATGGTAGATAAGGTATATGAAAATAATATTAATTTTACGACTATAAAAATTACAACTAATTGGGAAGAAATTTACGATGAGGAAGATATAAATAATTCTATAAAAAATAGTTCTAAGTATAATAAAACATATAAAATATTATTAACTAAGACGGAAGATTTAAATGAAAATGAAATAGAAAATCAAGAAATAGTTTCGAAAACATTTGAAAAAAATAATGTTTTAGGAATTAATACTACGGATTTAAAAAATAGAGAGTTTTATCCTAATTTAGCTAGTTTAAATCAGTTTACTGTAAATATATATGGAACTAAAGATATTATTGATAATATTGATGTTAATAGTATGGATGTATATGTTGATTTTAATGATTTTAACTGGATAACGACAAAAAAAGATGATACGGGAAAGCATATGGCTAAACTTTATTTAAAAACCGAAGAAGATATATATTATGAAGTGCAACCTTCTGAAATTGAAATTAATATAAGTTATCAACCAATCGTAAATATGAATGATATTACTAATGATGAAATAAAAGAAATATTAAATAAATATTCCTCAAGTATCGTTAAAATTGTCAATAATGAAGATAAAGTACAGTGCTGGTCTGTTAATCCAACTTATTGTGAGTTTTATGCTGAGCCAATACCAGATGAAAATTTGTTTAAATTATATGAAAGATTTGGCTTTGGTCATGATTCGGAGGGCCGTCCTACTGGAACAGGAAGTAGTTGGTGTGTTCCTGGTATAGAATTATCAACTTGTTTAGATCAACTTGTATTTGAATTAAAATAATTAGGTTAAAAAGAAAGTTGATAGTGATAAAAAATGAAAAAGAAAATGGTTATTGTAAGATAGTTACTTTTATTATTGGTTGTTAGTGCAATATTATTTTTTATTAATCAAAAGCCAATGAATTTGAAAGAAAATAATTTTAATGATGAGAGGAAGGATAAATTAAACATGAAGATAATAATAAATAATGAAACTTATAGCGTTAATTTAGATAATAATGAAACAGTAAGAGAATTACTTAAACTTTTACCTTTAGAATTAGAAATGCAAGAGTTAAATGGTAATGAAAAGTATTATTATCTCGATAATAAATTACCGATTAATTCATATTATCCGAAAAATATAAATAAGGGAGACGTTATGCTATATGGAGATAACTGTCTTGTTATCTTTTATAAATCATTTAATACAAGTTATAGTTACACAAAGATTGGTCATATCGATAATTTACCTGAATTAGGTAATAAAAGTATTTATGTAACATTTACAAATTAAAATAGGAAAGACTCTTATAATAAAAACTAGATAAGTCAAGTTGTACAAAATTTGATAAAATTAATCTAGGAGGATGAAGTT
>CANRJI010000087.1 GCA_947630885.1 uncultured Bacilli bacterium | reverse complement strand
AACAGCATCAACTACCACTACTACAACTCATATGCTTCTGTATCACTATTAGCATCATTAATCTTTGCTAAAGATGTTAGCGATGCTATTATTGAAAATGTTTTAAAACCAGTTGATTTAATTTACCTATGGCAAATTATCTTTCTTATTATATCCTATGTTAAATTAAATAAAAAAAATTATTTCAAACATAAAATATTTGAAAACAAAAAGAAGATTGTCCGTAAGACAATGCTAAGTTCACTTGCCCTAGTCGTTATTGCTTTCTTTTGTATGCCAATCAATGCTTGGGGACGATTATATCGCTTGTGGAATCGTGAAGCAGTCGTTATAAATCATGGTATATATATTTATCAATTAGATGATTTAGTTCAAAGTCTAACTCCGCAAATCCGAAGTATCTTTGGTCATGATAATGCTCTTCGTAAAGTTACCAATTATTATGAAGAAAACAAATATCAAAGTAAGACCAATGAATATACTAATATTTTCAAAGGCCACAATGTTTTAGTTATTCATGCCGAAAGTTTACAAACATTTCCTATGAATTTAAGCTTTAATGGAGTAGAGGTTACACCAAATTTAAATAAATTGGCAAGTGAAGGCCTATTCTTTAGTAATTTTTATTCCCAAGTTGGTGTCGGAACAAGTAGCGATGCCGAGTTTACATTTAATACATCATTAATGCCATCGACGCAAGGAACTGTTTTTATGAATTTCTTTGATAAAGAGTATATCTCGATACCTAAACTTCTAAATAATGAAGGATATTATACCTTTAGTATGCATGGCAATAGCGGTGATTTCTGGAATCGTAATGTTATGCATAAAAGTCTAGGATATGATGATTTTTATAGCAAAGATTCATACATTATCGATGAAGTAATTGGCCTTGGACTGTCTGATAAATCATTTTTTAGTCAGTCAGTAAAAAAGATTAAAGAAATAAAAGAGACCAAGGGCGAACCTTACTATGGTTTACTTATAACTTTAAGCAATCATACACCTTTTAATGATTTAGATTTAATTGATGAATATAAAACGACCATTGATGTTGAAATTAATAATCAAACAATTACTAGAAGTTATCTCGAAGGAACAACTATAGGTAATTACTTAAGAAGTGTTCATTATGCTGATGAAGCACTTGGCAAGTTTATCGAAGAGCTAAGTAAAGAAGGATTGCTAGAAAATACTGTAATTGTTATTTATGGTGATCACGATGCCCGTCTTAGCTACAATGATTTTAATAGGTTATATAACTATGATCCCGAGACTGATAGTATAAGAAAAGAAGGCGAAGACTATATTCCTTACGATAAATATAAATACGAATTAGATAGAAAAGTTCCTTTTATTATTTGGTCTAATGAAACAAAACTTGCTCGTGAAATAACGACGCCAATGGGAATGATCGATGCTCTTCCAACACTAGGAAATATGCTTGGAATTCATAGTAAATATGAGTTAGGAAAAGACATTTTTAACTTAAAGGAAGACGACAATACCGTAACTTTCATTGATGGATCTTTCTTAACATCAAAGATTTACTACAACGCTCCAAAAGGAGAAATATACTCAATTAATAACGAGCCAATAACCGAAGAATATGTTCAAAAACGTGCTAAATTATCGTCAGATTTAATAGAAATCTCAAACGATATAATTTCTTATGACATTATCAGGGAGTTAGATGGCTAAAAATACGGAGGGTTATCAATATGATAAAGTTTGTAATTTGTGATGATAATAAAGAAGCACTTGATATTGCCAACAAAGCTGTTACAAAAGCGATGATGAATTATGAAATCGAATATAAAGTTCTTAAATTTCAGAAATATGATGACAAACTAAAAGAAACAATTAGAGATGAGTTATCAACAAAAATATATATTTTAGATATTGAATTACCTGTTGTAAGTGGTCTTGAAATTGCTTCTGAAGTCCGTGAAACTGATGATGACAGTATTATTATATTTGTCACAGCTCATCCTGAATGTAAGAATGATATTTTCTATTCACGCCTCGAGGCCATTGATTTTATATCCAAATATTATAAATATGAAGAACGAATTGAAGAGACCATTAAACATATTATGCAAAAGAAATTTAAAAACAAAACTTTTGACTATACTTATGGTCATGTGTTCAATCGCATATTATATAAAGAAATTAATTATATTGAAAAAGAACAATTGCAGAATCGCTGTATTATTCATTTAATAAATAAAGAAAAAAAGTATGTTGCGGAAACTCTAACAAGTTTAAAGAAAAAACTGTCTCCAATGTTCTTTCAGTCACATAAATCTTGTCTCGTAAATTTAAGCAATATCAAATATATTGACTATGTTAACTTTACCATTTATTTCAAAAATGGAGATAGCACTAATTTATTGACACCTACCGCTAGGAAGGAGTTGAAGAAAATTGTTGGAGATTATCAATAAGATATTAACCTGTGCAATGGGGACAATAACAATTTATATATATGGACTATTGACGTTAAAAAAGAAAAGTATGACATCAAATAAAAAAGATACCATCGTAATATTACTAATAAGTTTATGCATCCATTCAATAATCTTTATCACCTTAGAAGGAATTACAAAAACGGTAGCGCTATGTTTAATGTGCGCTTTGACATTAAAACTTTTATTCAAATTAGACAATACAAAATCAATATTCTCTTCTTTAGTATATACGATAATGTTACTACTTCCAGAAATGATAATGATGACAATCTTCGGAAGCATACTAAAAATGGATAAAAGCATTTTATATTCTGATTATGGAGGCACTTTGTTAGGAAATACAATATCGAATATAATAATGATAATACTTGTGTTCATATTAAAAAAGCCTCTTCAAAAATTATTTAATTATGATCTATCGACGAATAAGAAAATAATAATAGTTTCATCATTAACGCTGGTAACAATGGCAATCTTTTTTTATCAATTAGTAGTAATATTTAGATTAAGTAACAATATATATGGATACTTGATTATCATAACAACATTAATAATGATATTATTTTATTTATTAAAACAAAGAATAGATAATAATATTATTTTAAAGAGATATGATGATTTACTGAATATAATGAAAAACTATGAAAGTGATATAGAAGAACAGCGTGCTATAATACATGAAACAAAAAACGAATTAATGACTATAAAAAGTAAAATCAAAGATAAAGAAAAAGAGAGCATAATAGTAAAATATATAGACAGTATTCTTGGAGATAAGATCAGTATTAGTATGAGTAAATATTCAAAGTTTAAATATTTACCATCAAACGGAATAAAAGGTTTTTTCTATTACAAGTTGCTAGAAGCTGAGGAAAAAGAAATAAAGGTATCAGTAAACATATCAAAACAAATTGAAGATTCATTTTTAGGAAAATTAGAAACAAAAGATTTCAAAGATTTAGTAAGAATGATTGGAGTATATTTGGATAATGCGATTGATGCCAGTGCAGATTCAGAGGACAAAAAATTAGGAATAGAAATATATTTAATAAAGGAAAATATTGAAATAATTATATCTAATACATACGATAATAATATAGACACAGATAAAATAGGAATAGAGAGATTTACAACCAAAGGCAAGAATCATGGATATGGATTACTGCTAGTAAAAAAGATATTGAAAGGAAACAATCTTTTTGAAACTTTTACAACAATTAATAATAAGCTATATATTCAAAAAATAATAATAACTAAAAAAAGTTAAAATTAAAAAAGAGATGACCTCTTTTTTAATTTCAGACTGTTGACAAACTACATTTTTAGTAAAAACCAAAATTTGAAAATTCT
>CANRJI010000086.1 GCA_947630885.1 uncultured Bacilli bacterium | reverse complement strand
CAAGTGACATATAATACATTAGTTTTGGGACAAAATCAAATACTAACACTTAAGACATTATCATAGATTAATCATAATTTTTAGGGTTGCTTATTTAGATTAATTGACTAAAATGGAATCTAATGATATACTTAAAATGGAGAGTAGATATTATGGACTTAAAGCAAAGAAAGATAACAAAATTACTTGGAGCGATTCTTGGCATTGTTTTATTTATTGCCCTAGTAGCGGGTATTTCTTATGCCGCCTTAGTATGGCAAAGTGAAAAAATTAATATTCATGGTGATAGCACTTGTTTTATAATAAATTATACGAAAGGACAAAATATTAAAAAGGCCGATATGCTTCTCTTTGATGAAAAAGAAATAATTGCTGATGGTCAAATAGTAATAGAGGATGGAATGGCTGTGTTACCTTTAACCGCGGGTCTTGATTCGTCATGTAATATAATAGCCGCCTTAAATATAACCGCGGTAGTTGAAGAACTAAATGAAGCATATATCGAAAATGGAGATAGTATGGGTGCTTTAAAATATATTATTGCTAATTATGATCCTAGCGAATATTCAAACATATCTTTAGATGAAATTATAAATAATCGTTTTGATATTATTACGCGTGGAAGTATTAGTACAGATGGTGAAATACCCCTTTTAAATGATATGCTATCTGAGGATACAAAAGGCTATTTAGTTATCTTTTATATTGATGGAGACTTAGCTCAGAATGATGCTCAAAATAGTACTTTTAGTGTTAATATAACGGCAGTTGCTCGTCAAACAATAAGTTAATAAATAAATGAGGTTATCGAAAAAAAGATAACCTTTTTTAATAAAAAAATTATCTTCTAGATAAAAGCAAAGCCTTACAAGAAGACTTTATTTCAAAAGTAGCACACTAAAGGAAGAAGTATAACAACCTTTAGGTAAAAGAAATAGTTAGTAATAAATCATTAACTAATGTAGTATAACATATTTATAATAAATTCACTAAAAATATTTATTTTTATATCCTTTTTATGGTAGAATAGTATACACGAAGGAGGATTTCGCAATGAGTTTTAATGAAGAGTCAGAAAAATTAAAAATGAAAATTTCAGATTCATCTATACATGTTAATAGAAATTATGAATTTGAAGCAGAACTAGAAGATCATCAAATTGGAAATCAAAATATATATAGATTGTATTATATTAATTATCACAGAATTGGTGAGTATTATGGTAGGACAGGTAATAATGTAGGGGTCATCGATTGGCCATTTAAGCCATTTATGCTTCCTGATGGTATGAGTCGTGAAGATGGATTTAAAGTTTTATCTTATTTAACAGATTTTATAGAAAAACAACAAGATTTAAGGCCTTGCTCACTTAAAAGTGTGTCTACTTTAAATAGTGTATTAGATTTAGAAAGATTAGGATTTAAAAGAATAAATACAGAAATTAATGATAGTGAGGTTATAGACTTATTTACTGTGTCTGGAAGATTATTATTATTTAAAAATAGTAGACATTATCAAAAATATTTTGAATGGTATACTGAGGGTATTACATTGGATGAAATAAAGAAAATTTATGGTAAATGTGGTATTGAATTTTATGATTTAATCTTATTAGAAAATTTTGAAGAATCGAAAATCAAAAATTCAAATGGTGGGTCTCAATTGAAAAAGAAAAGATAAAATAGTGAATACATTTTGTTGAATGATTTATTTCAACTAAGAGATGATAGACTTATTATAATAATATTATTATATATACTCATATTGATAGTCAATATGGAAGTGTCTTTTCTAAATTGACAAAACAAAACTACTTTCAATTTAATTTGAGAGTAGTTTTAAATTTTTACTCGAATTTCCCGAGTTTCCTATTAATCTGGTGTCCTGGTGGAGATTCGAACTCCAGACCGATCGCTTAGAAGGCGATTGCTCTATCCAGCTGAGCTACCAAGACGTTTCAACTGACAATATACATTATATAATAACATCTAAAAAAATTCAACTCTTTTTTGAAAAAATTGCTTTTTTTCGTTATTTACTATATAATTTAGTTAGGTGAAAGATGAAAAAAATATCGAAAGTATTATTTGTAATATTTGTCATAATGCTATTTTATCTAACAAAAAATAGTGATATGCTTCCTTTGACGATTAGTTTTAGTATTTATCTTCTTTTTGCTAGTATCTTTTCTTCAATTAATTATACAAAGTTAAAGAATAGCCCAAAAGAAGTCTTTTACTATCTCTTTTTATCTCTTATCGTAATAGGAATAGTTTTAGGGGGAATATCATATCTTTTAGGTACTATTTTAAATATTGATAAGATGGAAATTATTAATACTGTAATGGTTACCTCATTAATTTCGAGATTGTTAATCCAAATAATCAGTTGTTATTTGTTTTCTATAGGCTATAAAAAACTAAGTGACAAAATACTTAATATATACGATATATTAGTTTTAACTTTTAGTATTATTTTATTTCCTCTTTTATATAAAGTATTTAAATTTAGTAGTACTTTATGTCTTATTTTTACCTATTTAATTAGTTTTATTATTTTAATTTTATTAGGAGTAATTATATACTTTGCCTTATTTAAAAAGATACCAAAAGAAAAAAAGAAAAATAAAGTATCTTTAAAAAGCACTATATCATTACTTATTAATGATAAAAAGAAATTATCGTTAAATTTTAGTAAGAGTCTTTATCTTTATTTTACTATTATTATTTTATATTATACTTTGCTTAATCGCTACTATTATACTTATCGTGATGTAAGTATGATTATTACCGCTACTTACTTTTATGGCTTAATTATAATTTATTATCTATATCAAATTATTCGCAAATATTTAAACATCGATTACTCTAAAGTTAAAGAAGATTTTAATTCATATTTCAATAAAGTTTTAAATTTTGCTCTTCGCATTACAATTCTTCTTTTTGTCATCGCGGAGCCGATAAATAATATTATCTTTATGAGAACTTATAATATTTTAATAACGTTAGTTCCTTTACTATTCATTTACATTATCTATGACTTTATTATCAATATTAATTACACTTATTCTAAGCTAAAGGGAATTGAAATAAGTAATTTGATAGCCTTATTTATATGTCTTATCTTTGAAATTCCTCTTATTGAAGCTACTTATCGAATGGGATACGCGTTGGTTTTAGGAAGCGTTTTAGCAATTATTCTAGGGTTAATATTTAGTATAATTGTTGGAATTATCATGATTAAGAATAAATTTAAAGTAAATTTTTTAAGTAACTTTAATAATATTTTGAATATTATTTATGATAATATCATATATGCCCTTATTGTTGTTATATTATCTTTGCTTGTTAAAAATAAAACAAATAATTTAGTTGGTAGTATTTTAGTAATATTATTTTATTTAATAGTTACAATTATTTATTATTGGGGTAGTAAGAAAAAAATATCTTCCTCAAGGAAAGATAACTATCTATAATAGTAAAAGAGTTCAAATTTATTGAACTTTTTTTGATATTATGATATGATGTTATTAGTAGAATTGTAAGGAGAATTACGATGAAAAAGAATCTTGATAAGAGCAAATTATATATGATAATTAGTATTTCAATACTATGCTTTTCAATCGTGGGAAGTACAGTAGCATATTATGCCCAAGTTCTTTTTGATGATTTACATGCTGATACGATTACACGAGGGTTAGATTATTATATCAACTATACAAAAGGACAGGATATCACTTTTGAAGTGTTAGAGCCAGTTGCAAGTTATAGTGATGGAGCTAATACTTCAGTTGAACTATGGAAAAAAGATAATACATATGATATTTATGGACAAATTTATTTGGATATTGAAGAGATCGGAGAAAATACTAGTACTGCAACCGCTTTAAAATATACTCTTGT
>CANRJI010000085.1 GCA_947630885.1 uncultured Bacilli bacterium | reverse complement strand
ATGCAGACTTTTTATCTGTTACAGATAATTACAGAATGCTTTTTGGGGTTCCTAATACTATAACTATAATTACCAAAGATGAAGATACGAGAGCCTGGCTTCGAAGTATATTAGGTAGTGCAGGAAATATCCTTCTTCCAGAAGAATTATAAAAAAACTAACTTTTTTTCAAAAAATTTAGAAAATTGCTTCTTCAAAATTGTTTATATATTATGAGGAGGCAAAATGAAAAAAAATTTAATTGTTCGGCAAGAGGGAAATAAGGATTGCGGTGCCGCGTCACTTTTATCAATTATTCGTTTTTTTGGAGGTGATATTTCGTTAGCACGATTAATTGAGATGACGAAAACAGACAAAGATGGGACTAATTTTTATAATATTAGTACTGCTGCAGCTGAATTGGGGCTAGTAACTAAATCATTTAAAGCTGACGATATTGAAAAATTAAAAGATTTAGGCATGCCAATTCTTGTCCAACTAAATAATAAAAACTATAACCATTTTGTCGTTATTTATAAAACTTTCGACCATAAAATAGTAGTTATGGATCCGGCTAAGGGAAAAGTTGTTATCGATAATTTTGATTTTGCTAATTCCTGGACTGGATATTTAATGATATTTGAAAAAGTTAAAAACATTCCACATTATACCGATAACAAAATATTAAATAAAATAATTACGGAATCTCTTACAAATAATATAAGTATTATTTTCTTTCTCATCATTTTATCATTAATATATACTATTTTAACTTGCCTTACTAGTTTGTACTCACAACTTGTTTTTGATAAAGTAGTGGATACGACAACCAATAATTTAATTGTCGTAACGGTATTCTTCTTCATTTTGTTTATAATAAAAAATATAACAAGTTTTCTGCGCTCACACTTAGTTATATTTTTAAATCAAAAACTTGATGTCAGTATCATCCTAAGTACATATAGCAAAGTTATTTTGCTTCCTTACCATTTCTACAAAAATAAGACTTCTTCCGAAGTACTATCACGAATTAACGATTTATCATCTATTAAAAATTTTATTTCTAAAATTATCATAACTATTTTTCTGGACCCATTTGCCTTCTTTTTATCTTTTATTATTATATATCATACTAGTAAAAAAGCTTTACTACTCCTTTTAGTAGTGGCTTTTCTCTACCTCCTAGTCATGATTATATTTAATAAAACAATTAAAAGTAACACTATCCAAAATCAAGAAAATAATGCTCAAATTAATAATATTATCATTGAATCGGTAAGCACCTTTGAAACTGTAAAAGGCTTGAGTATTGAAGATAGCATGATTTATAAATTTAGTAAACAATATTCCAAGGCTTTAAATTGTTTATATCACAGTGAAAAAGTTAATAATGTTATCTTTTTCTTAAAAGAAAGTATTGCTGATATTGGGCTTCTTTTAACAAGTTTTTTAACTATAAAATTAATTATGGAAGGTAATTTAACGGTTGGTAGTTACATGACAATAACATTCTTGTCGAGTTATTTTATCTATCCTCTTAAAAATTTGGTTGATATTTTAAGTGAATATCATTATCTTAAAAATACTATTGTCAGAGCCAATCATCTTTTAGAAGTTGAAGAGGAAGATTTAGATAATGAGTGCAAACTTTTTGTCAGTGGAAATATTAAGATAAAACATTTAACATACACTTTTAATAATAAATACAATGTTTTAAAAGATATAAATTTTTTTATAAAAGATCGTGAAAAAGTACTATTTATGGGGAAATCAGGTTCAGGTAAATCGACTATTCTCAAAATACTATATAAATATTATAATTCTCCTCGTAATAGTATCTATATTGATAACTATGACTTAAATGATTACAGTCTAGCAAATATTCGTAAAAATATTACTTACGTATCCCAAAACGAACTCCTTTACAGCGGTACTATCAGATACAACATTATTTTAGACCGTAACGTTAGTGAAGTTGAATATTTAAATATTTGTAAAATTACGCGAGTAGATGAAATAGTGCAAAATAATATTTTAGGATACGACTATTTACTTGAAGAAAACGGGGTGAATTTATCGGGCGGACAAAGACAGCGAATTATTTTAGCACGAAGCTTATTGAAAGAAAGTAAGATAATAATGATTGATGAGGGATTAAATCAAATAGATATTAAATTAGAAAGAGAAATACTTACTGATCTTTTTCGTTACTTTTATAACAAAACTTTTATTGTGGTTTCCCATCGAAATGAAAACTATGATTTATATGACCGTGTTATTAAGATAAATAATGGTATTGTCGAACAGATTGAAGAAAAATGTCAAACATGAAATATATTGATAGTGAAATTATTCTAGAGAGAAAAGTAAAACCTTTAATATACGTTTATATAATGATAATTATTGTAATTATACTTTCCTTAATTATCTTCTTTATTGAATTTCATTATAAAACATTTTATCACATTAAAGGTACTGTCATAATTAAAGATGAAAACTACTGTATCAGTCTTTTAATCCCGCTCAATCAAATAAAATACATAACTGATAATCATTCAGTTGAAATAGACAAAAAAAATTATGATTATCAGGTTATATCTATTTCTAATGAATACTATAGTGATAATAAAACTACTTATCAAAAAATTGAAATTGAAGTATCCTTAGACAATAAATATAAATATGAAAATCTTACAATCGACTTAAAATTTCTCAAAGAAAATCAGAGAGTTATCGATTATATAATTAGTAGATAGGAGGAATAAATGCACGAATTAAAAAAAGAAGAAATGATTGAAGTAAATGGGGGAGCCAATCCAGTTATTATAAGTGCCATTGTCGCAGGTGTAGTCACTTTTGTTATTGGCTTACTCGAAGGATACTCAAATCCTAAAAAATGTAATAATTAAGGAGGTCAAAATGCACGAACTAAAAAAGGAAGAAATGCTTGAGGTAAATGGGGGAGAAACATTTACCTCCACCATGTTAACCGCTATATACAAGACATTTGAATTTATCTATTCCCTTGGAGAAGCCTTGGGCAGTTATTTTCGTAGACAAACAGAAAAAAAGATGTGTGATATCTAAAAAGCCTTTATTTTTCTAAAAAAAGTCGCATTTCTGCTTGTAAAATACCCAAAATAATGTTATAATCGTTAGTGATAAAGCGGAAGGAGGGATAATGATGTCAACAGGAACAAAAGTAACCGTTAATGTTAAAGATAATAATGTTGAATTTGCTTTAAGAAGTTTTAAAAATCAAGTAGCACGTAACGGAAATCTCTCTAAAGCTAAAGAACGAGCAGAAGGATACAAAAAAACAGGAGTTGCAAGAAGAGAAGAAAAAAAGAAAAATACCATAAATTCACGTAAAAATAGTCGCAAGAATAAACGTCGTGGATACTAAGGAGAATAATTATGACACTATCAGAAAAAATAAACAATGATTTAAAAGAAGCCATGAAAAATAAAGATAGTTTTAGATTGAGCGTCATTAGAATGATTAAAGGTGCTATGCAACTAGAAAAACCCAACCCAAGAGAGGAATTAACTGATGATGATGTTATCAAAGTTATTTCAAAACAAATAAAGATGCGTAAAGAATCAATTGCTCAATTTGAAAAGGCTGGTCGTGAAGACTTAGTTAGTCAAAATGAAAAAGAATTAGAAATATTAAATGAATATATGCCTGAACAATTATCTTTAGAAGAACTAAATAAAATCATTGATAAAGTATTTGAAGAAGTAAAGCCTACATCGATGAAAGATATGGGAAATATTATGAAAAGCCTATCTCCTTTAGTAAAAGGTAAGGCCGATATGTCGCAAGTGAATGGATTAATAAAAGAAAGACTAAGTTAAGGTCTTTCTTTTTTTTAATACTTTAGTTTGTGTCTTGCTAAGGGCAAGACACAAAAAACCACTAGCTATGCTAGTGGGATTAATATGCTTT
>CANRJI010000084.1 GCA_947630885.1 uncultured Bacilli bacterium | reverse complement strand
TTAGTACTAAAGTGGGAGATTAAAAAAGCCGATTGACAAAGCCGGTTTGAAAAACCGACTTTGTCAACGGCCTGAAGGGATTCATTAAATGATCCCTTTATATCAAAGCAGTATTTAATAACTGCTTATTAGTATTATTAACTATATTTCTTAAAATATACCTTTTAATTTTTTCTTTTTCTCCTTACGAAAATAAAAATTCCTATCAAAAGATAAATAAATAATAAGATACCTAGAAAATAAGGATAAACTTTATAAGTATAATTATTAAAAAGAGTATTGTTACAAAATACTTTATATGAAACAAAAATAATTCCTAGACAAAGAAATAAATTAAAAATTTTACTTTCTTTCTTCTGCATAATATTTCCTTTAATATAATAGAAAATCATTGCCAAATTAATAAAGGAACTCAATATCCAATGTAGTGATAAAAAGTTTTCAATACGGTCGATAAAACCAAATAAAGAAATTCTTTTAAGTGAAATATAACCTGGATACTGATATAAACTAATAAGGTATTTCCCTAAAATTCCATTTGATAAAAAAGATACAAGAAAAATAATAATACTAGCTATCAAATATTGAATAATGATATAACGATTAATCTTGTCCTTATTAACTAAATTATTTTTAGGAAAAATAAGAAGTGTATAAACTGGACTCAAAGTAATAAGCATATTAATAAAGCCAGCCCATATCGGCTTTTTGATACCAAATTCTAGAATTGGCTTCAAATTATCTAAATTAAATTCTCTAATTAAATAAGCAAAACTAAAAGCAAAGAAGCTTACCGCAATAACGACGCATATACTACTTACTCTCGTAATTGTCTCAAAACCTTTATTAATAATATGAAAGATCGTTAACCCTAAAACTAACAAAATAAGTAATAAAGGAGTTTCCGATAAATATTGTGATACGATAAAATTACCGAGATTAAATAAAACGGTTCCTCCAATAACGACATAGAGTATAACTATTAATAGATTAATAATAGTCCCTATCATTTTACCAAAAAGTATCTTTGTCTTTTCATATATTGGTAAATCTTCTTTATAATTAAAAATATATAAAAAGAGTAGAAGAGGTAAAATTCCCATTAATGAGCCAATTGCCACGCTGATATAAGAGTCAATTCCTGCAAGTTTAATGGTCGTATGAAGACTAAGTCCAATTGAAGAAGATACCATACATAAGATGAAAGCACTACTCAGTTGAAAACTACCAATTTTCTCTTTCATATTCTACGCCTCCTAAAGTATTACCTTTTTCATAGAGTTTAAGTTTTGACTTGACTTCAATTTTTGTATTCGGAAAAATTTCTTCGTACCAATTCATATCATGGGCTTTAAAATACTTATTATCTGTTATATAAAATAAATTACGAAAACCCAAAACATCAGTATTATATTTTTTTTGAATATCATAAAAAGTATTCTCTATCATATCACTTATTTTATTGTTAAGTCTTTTTTGCAAATTATTAATTTCTTCGAAAGACTTTAAATTAATTAATGAATTAACTTCACTAATTTGCGCAAAACCTTCAATTGTTACAGTAACTTTATTATTTTTGACATCAGCTTCTTTCTTCGTTTTAATTCGGTTGGGCTGAAAAGCAATATATCCATCATCTGTTTCCATTGTAATAATCGTCTCTTTTAATTGCCCCATCATAAATGTTAAGGCTTTAGATTGATCGATAGATAAAAAATCAACTAATTTGTCATCTTTAAAAATACTTGCTGTCCCAATTTTAACTCTGGCTTTAGGATTAGTTGTCTCGACGTTTTTTTCACTTTCTCCATCATTTGCTTCACCTTCAATTTCAATTGAAGGAAGGACTAACTCCAAATAAGGGTTAAGGTACATATTCGTAACTTCATTTAAAGTAAAAATAGGTGTTATCCCTTCCTTTTCATTCTGCTTTTCGAGTGATATGACAATGTTCATCGCCGATAAATCATTTAATAGAGTTTGAACTGATATGCTCTGTAACGCTTCCGTATTTTTCGCTATGACGATTTTAAATTCCGACCGAAGTTCCGGATCGCGAGCAAAAAAATCTAAAACTTCCGTTAAATGTTCTTCGACCACCTTTTCACTTAAGAGAATAATTTGTAAATGTGACCCATATAACTGTCTTGGTGACTCTAAAATGACGAGTCTAAAAGCTTCTTGAAGTGATTTGGCCTGACTTGAAAAATTGACGAAAGTTGGCTCGCCACTACTTGTCGAATCTTGCTGTTTAACAGGATTAATAACCTGTGTAATAATTTCAAATTCTTCATTTTCATCATTATAATCGATACTTACCGCTGTCGTAATACCTAAATCATTTAATTCTCTATAGTTGTAGCAGCCACTTAGTAAAAGAGGAATAAAAAGAAGACCTAACCATCTAGTTTTTTTCATTGATAACCTCCCTCGTAATATTTTTTGTCAAATACTTATTTCTTTTTCTTCGCTTCTTTATTGGAAATTTAATAATACTATTCTTTAATCCTTCTATCGATAAAGGAGCAAATGGTATCATAAAAGGCTTACCGAAAGAATTAATCGAACATAAATTAGTAAGAAAGATAATAAAGACGATAAAGACACCGAACATACCAATTGTCGTTGCTCCAATCATAAAGAAGATCCGATACCATTTAATAGCATTAACTAGTTCAGGCTCCGTAAAGAGTAGGGCACTAATCGCTGTAACCGCCTCGACAATAATCATAACCGGCGATACAATACCAGCATTAACTGCCGCCTCTCCTAAAATTAAAGCTCCGACAATTGAAAGGGCCGAATTAGAAACATTGGGAATTCGAAGATCGCTTTCGCGCAAAATTTCAAAAGATAAAAGCATGAGTAAGGCCTCAAAAAAAGCGGGAAAGGGAACCGTACTTCTCTGTGAAGCAAAACTTGTAAGAAATTCGAGAGGTAGCATTTCCTGATTAAAAGTTGTTACCGCAATATATATCGCTGGTGTCATCAAAGTAATAAAAAAGGCAATATATCTTAATATTCGTGTCAGTGTATTGTTAGGACTTTTAATATCTTTATCATCTTCCGAAAGAAAAAAGTCGTTAAGGAAGACCGGCATGATGAGGGCAAAAGGTGAGTTATCAACTAAGATAACTGTCTTTCCTTGCATCAAACTATCACATACTTTATCAGGTCTTTCTGTCGTCATAATAATTGGGAAAACCGTTTTTAATTCCTTTGTCAAAAGATGCTTTAAGCTTCCCGAATCAATTAATTCATCAATATCAATATTCTTTAAAGTATCGACAATTTTATCTTTAACTTTTGCCTCGGTAATACCATCAACTGTCAAAATACTGACCTTTGTTTTCGTATAACGACCAATTTCCAAATCAGTATTCCAAATTTTATTTGATTTAAGTCTTCTCTTAATAAGACCCATATTCGTTTCAATATTTTCGTTGAAAGCATCTAGTGAACCTCTTAAAGTACTTTCCGTCATCGGTTTTTCAATACTTCTCGATAAGTTTTTCTTAACTTCTAAAGCAAGTGAATAATCATCTTTTATTAAAATAATAACAAAACCATTATTTAGATATTTACATATATCACTATACCCTTTAATCTCTTTTAATTTTATATTACTAATATTATTTTTAATAACATCGTACAAGAAATCATTTTCATCATATATTTTTTCAATATTATCTAGACTACGAAAAATAAAATCCGATAATTTATCAGAATCGGTAAGAACTTCGTTATAAATAATGTCAATTCTTTTCTTTTTAATATATTTTTCTCGATAGACAATATAAGAACTATTATTTGTATCTTTTTTTAGTCTTTCAATAATTTTGTTATTCATGTTACACCTCACTTTTATTATGGATAAAAAACCAAATAATATAATTTTAAATTAAAATTAACGATTATTGTAAAACTCTTCTCTATTAATGTTAAGATTTTTTAAAAATGTCAGTTTTACATTTGCTACGCAAATGAGTTGGTAACAAATAAAGGCAAGCTTTAT
>CANRJI010000083.1 GCA_947630885.1 uncultured Bacilli bacterium | reverse complement strand
AACATAACATATGAATTATCTGATAATATCACCAATAAATCTCCTCGATATGTTTTATTATCTTTTTTTGGTGGTACGGTCTCAAAGCCCACGATGGTAATAGGATTCTCTTTACTATCTATTTCAAATATATCTTCAATCATTTGAAGAAGAACTTTTTCTTCTCTTACAAAAACACTTTTAAATATCGTATCATAGCATAATAATTTTGGTTGTTCTTTATTCATTTTTACCTCTTTCTTCACATTTCCCTTTTATTCTCCTAATGAACCGGTTCTAATAATAAATACAACTTCTTATTTGCGATTTTCTAGCTTTTTCGAAATTTTTTGATTTAAGTGAAGAAAGTTTAATAATTATGAAATTTAAAAACACATAAAAGAAGGATAATCTTTTATGTGTAATAATTTAGTTAGTAGAAATAACCTCTTTTAAAAGGCGAGCGTTTCTTTTTAATTTTAAACGATAAAAGTAATGACCTTTATCGATATTTTTAAGAATCATTTGGATTGTTTTGTATTCTTTTTGCATTTTTTTCTTAAAAAGAGAATCTTTACTTGCTAAAAGGACTGGACCAAAATATAATTCTTTGTAATTATACCTTTTACGTCCCTTAACAAATTTTATAATGGTATAGATGATATCTTTTTCTTCGACAAGTGTTTCATCTTCAATATAGTATCCTAACATAGTAATATTTTTTCTTAAAAAATATAAATCGGTATTACTCTGAACAATAATGGTGTCGACATGAGATAATTTATCTTTAGCATACTTTAGAATACCGACAATGGTATTAGAACCCATGCCAGCGATGACAACGGTATTAATCTCTTCGGGATTAACTACTTCTAAGCCTTTTCCTAACCTTGTATCGATACGTTTTTCGAGATGGCTATTTTGGATATTTTGAATAGCACTATTTAAAGCATTTTCATTGATATCACTAGCAATTATTTTAATTTTGGGATATTTATTTGCGAGAAAAATAGATAAAAGGCCGTGATCACAGCCTATATCAATTATTTTTGAATCTGCTTTTACATAGTCAGCGACTTTTTCGAGTCTTTTAGAAAGTTTATTCATTTAAGAAATCCTTTAATTTTCTACTACGTGATGGATGTCTTAATTTTCTTAAAGCTTTAGCTTCGATTTGTCTAATACGCTCACGAGTTACACCAAACATTTGACCAACTTCTTCGAGTGTTTTACAGCAACCATCATCTAGGCCAAAACGAAGACGTAAGACTTGTTCTTCTCTTTCGGTTAATGTTAAAAGGACATCAGATATTTCTTCTTTTAACATTTCATGAATTGTAAAGTCTTCAGGAGACATATTACTTTCATCAGGAACGAAATCACCAAGATGAGAATCTTCTTCTTCACCAATTGGTGTATCGAGTGAAACGGGATCTTGAGCAATTTTTAATACTTCTCTTACCTTTTCAGGGCTCATACCCATTTTCTCGGCAATTTCTTCATCAGTTGGTTCACGATTTAATTCAAGAGTTAATTGTCTTTGATAACGTGATAATTTATTGATGGTTTCAACCATGTGAACAGGAACTCTAATCGTTCTTGCTTGATCGGCAATAGCACGAGTAATGGCTTGTCTAATCCACCATGTTGCATAAGTTGAAAATTTATAACCTTTATTGGCATCAAACTTTTCAACAGCCTTCATTAATCCAATATTACCTTCTTGAATTAAATCAAGAAAGAGCATACCACGTCCAACATATCTTTTAGCTATAGATACGACAAGACGTAAGTTCGATTCTGCAAGACGATTTTTGGCTTCTTCATCACCTTCAGCAATTTTTTCTGATAATTCGGTTTCTTCTTCAAGTGATAAAAGGCTAATCTTACCTATTTCTTTTAAGTACATACGAACGGGGTCGTTAATGGTTAACTCTTTAGCAATATTATTATCTTTAAGGATATCTTCGATGTTGCCACCAGCATCTTCATCGGAATCATCATCTAAATCTGATTCTGATATGATACTGATATCATTTTCAATAAGAGCATTATATAGGTCATCTAGCAAGTCACTTCCTATTTCTAGTCCTTTTAGTTCTTCCGCTAGTTCCTCATAGGTAATAAAGCCCATTTCTTTACCTTTTTTGATAAGGCTTTCTTTTCTTTGCTCAAAACTTTTAATTTCGGATATCATTTCTTATTCCTCCCCTTAATTTCATAATTTCGGATGCTAGTTTTGCTTGTTTTAGTGGATCTTTTTCTTCCTTTATTTCTTTATTTAATTTTGCTATTTTCATTTCTTTATGATACTCATTTATAACAAAAATATAATCTTCTATTTCTTCAATTTGAAAGTTTTCACTAATATCCATGGCAAGAATATCTTTTAAAGTTTTTAATAATTCTTCGCGGTCGGCGATAAAACTAATAAAATCGGCAACAGGAACAATGCCAAACTTATGAAAATAGTAAATTATTTCATTTGATAATTCGCGAATACTTTGAGTTGGAAAGTAACCAACACGATTTTCGACCATATTTATTACTTTTTCATCTTTTAGCATATAGTAAATGAGACGATTTTCCGCCATCGAATATTTGTCGTAAACTTTCTTTGGTTTTACTTCTTTAGGAAGAATCTTTTTGTTATTTTTTAAACTTTGATATTTATTTTTAAGAACATCGTAGTCGATATTAAAATTATCAGCAATTTTTTTTAAATTTAACTCGACAACAATATCATCCTTTTCAGATGATAATTCTTTTAAAACTGAATTCACATACGAAGATATATCCTTGATATCGGTAAGGTCACGATTTTGCTTTAATAATTCTATTTTATAATCGACAAGATTAGTAGCAAATTTTATTTGATTTAAGAAAGCATCTTTTCCTTCTTTGATGATATACTCATCAGGATCCATATTATTAGGAAGACGTACTACCTTGATATTTTGGCCGGTATCTTCGAGTAATTCAATCGCAGCGACAGTTGCTTTTTCTCCGGCTTTATCACCATCGAAGCAGAGAATAATATTATCAGCCATATTTTTGATAATATTTTTATGGTCTTTGGTAAGAGCGGTTCCCATCGTAGCAATACAGTTGTTAATACCGACAGTTGATGCTCTTATGACATCCATCTGACCTTCCATAATTATAATGGTATCATTTTTCTTTAGATGTTCTTTAGCAATATGGTAATTATATAATATTTTTCCTTTTTTAAATTTATCTGTTTCCTTACTATTTATGTATTTAGAAGTATCTTTGGTATTATAGATACGGCCAGAAAAAGCGACTGGATTGCCACTTAAATCATAAATAGGAAACATGATACGATTAATAAAAATATCATTACCATTTTCATTGGTAAGACCGACATCAATTAGTTTCTCAAGGGAATATTTTTTATTTTTTAAATATTCGGTAAGAGATACTTTTTGAATAGAAAGGCCAATACCAAATTTTTTAATGGTTTCTTTATCGATGTTTCTTCCCTCTAAATAGGCAATTGCATTTTTACCTAAACTTGTAAATAAACTATTTTGATAAAATTTACTTGCATATTCGTAAATATCAAAATAGTCATCTTTCTTGGTATCTGCTTTAATATTGCCAGAGATATTTATACCTACTCTTTCACCAAGTAAACTGACAGCTTGGACAAAAGATATTTTTTCAAAATCAGCGACAAAGGTAAAGACATTACCTGTTGCGCCACAGGAAAAGCAGGTATAAATTTGTTTTTCAGGACTAACGCTCATGCTGGGAGAATGGTCATCATGGAAAGGACAAACACCAATATAATTCTTACCTTTTTTAGTAAGGTTTACATATTTGGATACGACGTCGACGATATCAGTTTTGTTTCTTATTTCATTAATTGTCTCATTACTGATATAAGCCATGACACCACTTCCTTAAAAAACACCAATTTAATTATATAATAAAAGTCGTTTTTTGTAAAGAAAAATTTTTACCTTGTTAAACCTTTTTTAAAATGTCAGTATAAGATTTTTTTAAAATGTCAGTATTCTTCTATGATAGAATATACCTTC
>CANRJI010000082.1 GCA_947630885.1 uncultured Bacilli bacterium | reverse complement strand
ATTCAAGGAGTGCATTATGTCTAAATTCCATTTCTTTAACTCGTTCTTCTTCAGCTTTTCGTTCCTCTTCAGCTTTTCGCTCTTCTTCAGCTTTTTTTCTTTCTTCAACTAGTTTTTCTAGTCTTTTTCTTGCTTCTTCTATTTGTTTATCTGCTTTTTCTTTTTCTAATGCTTCTTTTACAGGGTTGGTAAAAATAGGAAGCGCTTGATTCTCTTTAAAATCCTCCAATTTTGCAATATCAAGATCATAATTGAAAGTATTTGTTTCATCTGCATTTGTACTTTCAGCTGTAACATTACTTTTTTCAGTTGTTAATATTATAAGTGAAAAAGAAATAGCACCTGCTGAAATAATTGAAAGAAGACGCTGGGTCATTTTAAAATTTTTAATAATTTTCATCTAATATCACCACCAACAACAACATTTCATAATTTTATCATAAATTTGTACGCTAGTCAACCTTTTTTTAATTTAAATATTTTAATTGTTTTGAATACTTTATTCATGAATGCAAATACTTTCTTGTTTTTATTAGGATAATAAGATAATTTGAATGCAAATCCCTTTTCTTCCTTGCGTTTATTAAATTGGTATGGTATACTCTTAATGTAATAAATAGGGAAGGAGCAAAAAATGGGAAAAGTAAAAAAATTATGTCTTGTTATTATACTTTGTTTAGTTCTTGTTCTAGTAGGCTGTTCTTCAACTGATGTTAATGGTTCGTTATCGGATATTATGAATACGATAAATAAAGATTTACCCGCTGTTACAAAAAATAATTTAGTGGATACGGAAATAACAGATGAAAATTATGCGATGTTTTTAGGAGAAGCTGATATTAATTATGAAGAAGCATTAGTATCGGAAAATATGATTGGATCAATCGCTCATTCCGTTATTTTAGTTCGTTTAAAAGATGGTGAAGATATTGAAAAAGCGAAAGAAGAAATAAGAGGAGGAATTAATCCTCGTAAATGGATATGTGTTTGGGTTGAAGATGAAGATGTTATTATTGAGAATAAAGGTAATTTAATTATTGCTATTATCGTTGAAAATAAAGATAATAGAGACATAATTGCAAAAGGATTTAATAGTTTGTAGGAATCTTATTAAAGGTTCTTACTTTTTTAGAGCGGGGTATTTATGATATTTTCAAGTGCTGTTTTTATCTATTATTTTTTACCAATTCTTTTTCTTTGCTATTTTCTTGTTCCAAAAAAATTAAAAAATTTTGTTCTTTTACTTTTTAGTTTACTTTTTTATACTTTAGGTGAACCTGAATATATTTTAGTTTTATTATTATCTTGTTTAATTAATTATTTCTTTGGCCTTTTAATTGAAAAAAAGGGGAAGAAAAGATATTTAATAATAGCGATATTATATAATACTTTGCAGCTTATCTTTTTTAAATATACGAACTTTTTTATCGATAACATTAATCTTTTATTTAATATTAATGCGCAGAAAATACCAATTAAGATGCCAATAGGAATTAGTTTCTTTACTTTTCAGGCTTTAGGATATGTTATCGACGTATACCGCAAAAGATATAAAGCTGAAAGAAATTTACTTAATTTTATGACTTATCTTAGTATGTTTCCTCAGTTAATCGCGGGACCTATCGTTAGATATTCTGATATAAGTAAAGAATTAAAAGAAAGAAAAGTTACTTTTGATACTTTTGCTATGGGAATTAGAAGATTTATTTTTGGTCTTGCTAAAAAAGTTCTTCTTGCTAATACTTTAGGAGAACTATTAAAATATTTAGTTAGTTCTAGCGTTTTAACATCAATTCTAAAACCAATTATTTTTACTTTCCAAATTTATTTTGATTTTTCCGGTTATTCTGATATGGCTATTGGCTTAGGACGAATGTTTGGATTTACTTTCTTAGAAAACTTTAATTATCCTTTAATAGCTTCAAGCATTACTGATTTTTGGCGAAGATGGCATATTTCGTTATCGAGTTGGTTTCGGGATTATATTTATATTCCTTTAGGAGGAAATAGAGTTAAAAAGATAAGATGGATATTTAATATCATGGTGGTTTGGTTTTTAACGGGATTTTGGCACGGAGCCAGCTGGAATTTTATTTTATGGGGATTATATTTTGGCGCTATTTTAATTACCGAAAAATTATTCTTAGCAAAATATTTAGAAAAAACGAAAGTATTAAAATATATTTATACTTTAATTATTATCTTTTTTAGTTTTTTAATATTTAGCTCTAATTCGTTAGGAGATATTACTTCAGAATTAAAAATAATATTTGGTTTAAGTAAAGCACCTTTAATTAATAAGGAAATAATATATTATCTTCGAAGTTATTTAGTTATTATCATTATTAGTGTAATAGGTTCTACGCCAATTATTAAAAAAATTATTATTAAAATTAAAGAGACAAAATTTAAAAAGATTATTGATATAATGGAACCTATTACTTATATTATGCTTTTAGTTCTCATTACAGCTTTTTTAATTGATGAATCATTTAATCCTTTCTTATATTTTAGGTTTTAGGAGGCCCTTATGAAAAATAAAATTATTACATTATCTTTTCTTCTTTATATCTTTCTTTTTGCTTTTTTAGGTATTATTATCAAAGATAAAGAAATTAGTTATGAGGAGAGAAGAACACTAAGTTTATTTCCTCAGTTTAGGTACGATAGTACTTATATTAATAAACTAGAAAAATATGTTTTGGAACAGTTTCCTTTTCGTAATACTTTTCGTAATATTAAAGGAAATTTTAGTTATAAGGTATTAAATAAACTAGATAACAATAATATTTATCTTAAAGATAATTATATATATAAAATGGAATATCGGGTAAATGAAAAAAGTATTGATTATTTTGTTAAAAATATTAACAAATTACGTTCTTTATTAACGGAAAATAATAAAACTTATATAATGATTATTCCTGATAAAAATTATTATAATGGAGAAGATTTGTTTCTAAACATTGATTATGATTATTTATATGAAGAAATCAATAAATTAAATATTTCTAATATTGATATTAGAAATATATTAACTAAAGAAGATTACTATGAAACAGATACGCATTGGAGGCAGGAATCTTTAGATAAAGTAGTAAAAGAATTAAGTAAAGAACTAAATTTTTCTTATCAAAATGTTAGTTATGAGAAGCACTCTTATAATAATTTTTATGGTGTCTATTATAGTGAAGCAGGAATCAAAAGAAAACCAGAAACTCTTACTTTTTTAACGAATGAAGTGATAAATAAAGCTAAAGTTAATTATTTAGAAAATAGTCAATTACAAACGGTATATAATATTAATAAACTAGGTGGCTTTGATCCTTATGAAGTATATTTAGATGGAGCAAGTGCTTATATTGAAATTACTAATGATATGGCACAAAATAATCGTGAATTAGTTGTTTTTAGAGATTCTTTTGCTAGTAGTTTAACTCCTTTACTAATTAATTATTATCATAAAATTACTTTAATAGATAATCGTTATATAAGTAGTAATGATTATAAAAATTTAATTAATTTTGATAATCAAGATGTATTATTTATTTATAGTACGTTAGTTATTAATAGCAGTTATAGTTTGAAGGGATAGTTATGATATTAAATGTAAGTGGTCGTACTGATATTGTCGCTTTTTATACCAAGTGGTTTATAAATAGATATAAGGAAGGCTTTGTCGACGTTAGAAATCCTTTTAACCCTAAATTAGTTAGTAGAATATTTTTTAATGATGTCGATGCTATTGTCTTTTGTACAAAAAACCCTCTTCCGATTATTAAATATTTAAAATTAATTGATAAACCGATTTTATTTCATATTACAGTAACACCTTATTTAAATGATATTGAACCTAATGTCCCAAATAAAAAAGATATTATTGAAGGAGTAAAGAAGATAAGTAAAATAATAGGAGCCGATAATATTTATATTAGATATGATCCTATCTTTTTAAGTAAAAAATATAATTTGAATTATCATATTAAAGCTTTTAATAAATTATGTCATTTACTAAATGGATGTGTTAAACATATTATTATTTCTTTTATCGATGACTATAAAAATA
>CANRJI010000081.1 GCA_947630885.1 uncultured Bacilli bacterium | reverse complement strand
AGAAAACAAATGTAATTATTAAAGAATAACAAATCATTTAATAATTTAGGATACATTGAAAATAAAGTAAATAAAAAGCAAGAATTACCAATATAAAAATGATACATATTAGTTGCTCATTTAGAAATATAAATATTGAAATATGCTCTTGTATCACATCAAATGGATATGAAACTCGGACTTATATAATAGTTCGAGTTTTAAAATATTTAAATTTATGATAAAATTATTTCAAGCAAACATTATCATTTACATTTATTCTATATTTAAAAAACTAAATTAGTCTAACAAAATAGCGATATATTTTAATATGTTAATAACAAGGAGGAAAATTATGTGGGGAGCAATAATTGGCGATTTAGCGGGTTCAATATATGAGTATGAACAAACAAAACAAATTTCAAAAATAAATCCGAGATGTCTTATCGGTGAAAAAAGCTTTTATAGTGATGACACTATTTTGACCATTGCTATTCTTGATGCTATTTTAAATGATAAGGATTATCCATTTTACTTAAAAAAATATGCTCGCGCCTTTATAAATTATAAACCTAATTTTAGCCCATATTTTAAAGGTGTTTTTTCACCTGGATTTACCAAATGGTCACAAAGTAATCAGGTAGGAGATAGTATTGGCAATGGTGCTATGATGAGAATTTCTCCAGTTGGCTATTTATTTAGTAGTGAAAAAGAAATAATTGAAAATTCAATAAATGCTACCATTCCTTCACATAATTCTAATGAAGCTAAACAGAGTCCGTTACCATTTCTTTAATCATTTACTATGCTCGAAATGGCTTATCCAAAGAAGAAATAGTAAAAAAATTAAATTTAAAATATGAATATAAGCCTTTTACCAAATTTAATACCACGTGTAGCGAAACTATTGATAATTGTTTATATGCCTTATTTAATTCAAATACTTTTAATGATGCCTTAAAAGAAGTTATATCTTATGGTGGAGATACCGATACGAATGCTTGCATCGTAGGATCAATGGCTGAAGCATTATATGGAATTCCAAACGAACTAGTTGAAACTGCAAAGAAAAAAATTCCTGATGATTTTGTAAAATTATTAGATAAAGGATATTCCAAAGTTTTAAAAAAATAATCTATTTTAAAGAAATTTAAAAATAATTAATAACCTAAAGAGAGGTGATGTCTATGATTGACGTAAGTATTAATAATGCTATAAAAAATTTTGGCTATAAAAGAGTTTTTGATGGCCTTAGCCTCGAAGTAAAAACAGGTGAGAGAGTTGCTTTAATTGGTTCTAATGGCTGTGGTAAAACAACTTTATTGAAAACAATTTATGGTGAAGAATATCTAGATCAAGGCGAAAAGTTTATTAGAAAAGGCGCAACCATTGGTTTGCTCCTTCAAATTCCTCCAGTATCATATGATAATTTAACTGTTAGAGATATTTTACTTATGCCCTTTGAAGAGTTGTTCGAAATCGAAAATAAACTGCGAGACTACGAAGAAAAAATAGCTATTTCTCCTCCCAATAAATTAGAAAATATCTTAAAATCATATGGAAAACTGCAAGAACGCTATATTAATATGGGCGGCTATGAAATCGATGAAAAAGTAAGTAAAGTATGTGGTGGCTTCAAAATATCTTCTGAAAAATTAGATCAAATTTATAGTACCTTATCAGGTGGCGAAAAAACAATTGTCAATTTAGCTTCTCTCATAATAAGCAATCCCGATATACTATTATTAGATGAACCTACTAATCATTTAGATATTGATACCTTAGAGTGGTTTGAAGAATTTTTATCACATTATAAAGGAACAATCATTATAAGTTCTCATGACCGTTATTTTCTCGATAAAGTTACGACTAAAACTATCTTAATAAATCGTGGCGTAACGGAAATATATCATGGTAATTACTCTTATTACTTAAAAGAAAGTGAAAGAAGATTACTCGCGGAATTTGATAGTTATAAAAATCAGCAAAAGCAGATTGAAGCTATGCAAAATACCATCAAAAAATTACGCGAGTGGGGTGCAAGAGGAGATAACCCACGCTTTTTCCGAAGAGCAGCTTGTATTGAAAGAAGACTAGAAAAAATGGAAGTAATTGACAAACCGGAGTCAAAAGAACAACTTCCTCTATCCTTTGAAATAGATAATCGTTCTGGTAAAGATGTCTTAACCGTTAAAAACTTAGTTTTAAAAATCAGTGATAAAGTCCTTCTAGATAATACGAATATGCATCTTCAATATGGCGAAAAAGTTTGTATTATGGGTAAAAATGGAGCGGGTAAATCAACATTTATCAAATCTATTTTATATAATGAAAATATATATCAAGGTGAAATAAAACTTGGTAGTAATATCAAAGTAGGATATATCTCTCAAGAAATAAAGTTTGATAATGAAAATGCTACCATTTTAGAAGTATCGCGAAAATTTTTTACTGGAACAGAAACTCAGCTTCGAGCCTCACTATCTAAATTTTTCTTCTGCGGAGAAAACGTATTTAAAAAAGTTAGTCAATTATCGGGAGGCGAAAAAGTAAGACTTAAACTTTTTGAATTACTATATCAAAAAGCCAACTTTCTAATCTTAGATGAACCTACTAACCATATTGATATCGATACCAAAGAAATTCTTGAAGATGCTTTAACCAAATATCGTGGAACTATTTTATTTATTTCCCACGACCGTTACTTTATCAATAAAATCGCAGAAAGAATAGTTAATATCGAAAATCGTAAATTCCGTGAATATTTAGGTAACTACGATTACTATAAAGAAATAAAAAATAAGGAGATGAATTAAAGATGAAAAGTGAAATCGTTGTAACAGGTATATTAAAAGATCATGATTTATTTCTAATAATTAAAAGAGATGAAAATGATGATAAATTTCCTGGAGCTTGGGAGTTTCCTGGCGGTCATGTCGAAGTAGGAGAGCGCCTCAAAGAAGCACTTCGAAGAGAATTAAAAGAAGAAATAGGTTTTACCGAAGAATTTAATCCCTTAATTACTCATTATTACGATGAAATTAAAGAAGATAATAACGAAATAGTCTACAATTTAGAAATAGATTTCATTATCGATGTTAATCGTGATAAACTAAATATCAAATTAAGTAATGAACACTCTGATTATAAATGGGTAACTAAAGATTCTAAGTATTTAGATGAATTTATCAAAAGCAAATTATCCAATATCTAAAATAAGTCAAAAAAAATCAGTATTTTGAAGTATATCTTTAAAAATAACTGATTTTTTAAATACTAATTATAGTAATTTAATGGCAATACCTAAAATACCATATTCCTTTTGTTCTTCTTTAGTATAAAATTCTTCTAGTACCGAAGTTAATTCTTCTTTAGTCATAGATTTAACCGCGAGGATTGAAATATCAAAATAGTTAACCATATCTTCAAAAGAATTAAATCTAATTAGACCTGTAACTTCTACTTCAAACGATTCATCTAGTGAAGGTAATTTTAAAAATTTAATTGTATCGCCAATCTTAATTTTCTTTCTTTTCTCATCGTAAAGTCTAATTTCTATTCTCTTTGTACCATTAAGCATATAATCATAATATTTAGGTTGTAATTTCATTTCGTGCTTCATCCCTTATCGTCCTCCCATCTACTGTAATTATAACATAAAAAATCGGATTGCACCGATTTCTTTTTATACTTTGCCTTCCTTAATTAACTTTTCCCAGCAATCATGAATATAAGAGTTTCCACCAAGTTTTTGGTAGCGGTCATATAATTCGTAAGCATTCTTTTTCTGAATACCCGATTTATTACTTCCACTTTCAATATCGTTAATAAAGTTAACTAAGATAACTTTAATTAATTCTAATTCAATGTTGTTGCGGCTTTCCATTGAAGCGCGTTCTATTCTGGCAATTTTTTCATCGACTGGTTTAAATATTTTTGCTACTGATGATTTAAAGAAAGTAATCATCCAAGTAATTGCTCCAATAAAAATACCAAGAAAAGTAATGACTCCAGCAATCTGTCCTAAAGATATATTTTCCATAAATCTCCTTCTCTCATAATAAAGTCAAGTATTTATTATACAAAACTTTATAAATTTTTTATTTTTTTGATTTTTTACCTA
>CANRJI010000080.1 GCA_947630885.1 uncultured Bacilli bacterium | reverse complement strand
TATCATTTTATTACTCCTTACCTTATTGGTAATAGCAATAAAAATATGACACTCAATCAGCATTGATAGAGTGTCAAGTCTAATTTTTTAGAGGCGACATTCACTTGCGACTCAAATGTTCCTCTTTTTTTATTGTATGCAAGTTTCCTTGACAAATACATAATAGCATAAATTTAGTATTTTTACAAGTTATTTAATACATTTATCACATAAATAATTAATTTAGAGACCTTAGGCTCTAAATTATTTTTTGAAGACCTTAGGCTTCAAAAACCACGAGTAACGAAGTGCGAGGGAAAAACTTTAATAAATTATTATATGAGTTTATCTCCAGTAAAATGGGGAATAAAACTAGTACTTTGACTTTCTTCTTCTTGAATAAAACAAGATCTTACACCTAAATCATAAGCATAATCGATAATATCATCATAATCTTCTTCAGTAACGGTATCATTTAATTCTTGATATGGTAATGGTCTAATAACAGTATACTGATTCATAATACTAAGTATTATGTTATTTTGATACTTTTGATATAGGTAGGCAATTATTTTTTTGGAATCTTCTTTATGATGTGGAAGGACAAGATGACGTACTATTACTCCTTTTTTTAATAATTTATTTTGATACTGAGGCTTCCCTACTTGACGATACATTTCTTCAATGGCTTTACTTACTATGTCAAAGTAATTATGAACAGATGAGTATTTACCTAATGAACAATCATAATATTTGAAATCTGGTAAATAGATATCGATTAAACCTTCAAGTAATTTTAAACTTTCTACTTTTTCATAACCTGAAGTATTATAGACAATGGGAATTTTTAATCCATTCTTTTTAGCGAGTAAGAGTCCTTTTTTGATTAATGGTATATAATGAGTCGGAGTTACTAAATTGATATTAGATGCTCCCATCTTTTGTAACTCTAAACATATTTCACTAAATCTTTTGATGGTTATTTCATCCCCTTGCATGGAAGTACTGATATCATAGTTTTGGCAGTAGACACATCTTAAATTGCAATGGGAAAAGAAAATGGTACCAGAACCTTTTTGACCAGTTATAATTGGTTCTTCCCAAAGATGAAGATGATAACCTCCTATTTTCATCTTATTTGAGGCTTTACAATACCCTAATTCGTTATTATTACGATTAACCTTACAATTACGGGGACATATTTGACATTTATTAAATAATTCTTCCATAAAATCACAATATTATTTTATACCTTAATATTAATTAAAACAATATAAATGAACTTTTTTATTCATTTATCTTTTTAGTACGTTTTTTATGAGCCTCTAGTGTAGTGTTAAAAATACTAGTACTGATATTACTTTGACTATATGATTTATTTTTCTCAATTGCAGTAATGACATAATTATCCTCGGTTAACTCATAATATGTTTCGATAATTAATTTTTTGATAATGTTATTGGTATAGGTTAAGATATTACGACAATGATAGTCAGGATGATGATACATACTATCGGGATAGGTAAAGACTTCATCGATAAGAAAATATACTTCTTTTTGGATAAAGTGATAATTTACTTGGTGTTTTTGAGGTATTGATGCTTTGGGATTCATAAATAAAACGGTATCATAAATGGCATCAATAGCATACATTAAACGATATTTGATGGTTATTAATTCTTCAGTATAGACAAGATGATTAGGTCTATTTATTTCTTTATCTATTTTATTAATAAGTGTTAAATAAAAGGTAATGATGCTATTCTTTGCCTTTTCATTTTGCCCAAAAGTAATGAGATCAAGGCGGTCACAGAGGCTAAATTTACTAACTTCTTCGCCAAGGAAAAGGCATCTTTGAAAAGTATCGGTTATGACGTCATCTTCATCGAAGTCATCACTAAAGAGGTGAAAAGTAAAAGTACTATCGTTATTTTCGATATCGGCAACTTCATCAGCATAGTGATAGAGATCACGTTTTTGATAATTAGGTAAAAGATTATCAATATTGAGCATAAGTACTCTTCTCTTTAAAGTTAATTTTTTGATTTCATTAATGAGATGGTTTTTGGTACGTTTACGATATTTTTTACGTGTTTCTAAAGTGCAAAGACGCATATATTTTGCTTCTATTTCTTCTTCAAGTTTGAGAAGATAGTAGTAAATATCTTTTTTTATTTGAATACCAAGTAATTCTAATATTTTAGTTCGGCGTTCAAAAGCATAATCGATAATGGTTAAAAGATAGGGATTATCAATTTCTTTTTCTTCACTTAAAAGAAGGCCATTCAGTTCATTAAGATAGTCTTCATCAAAGGTAATTTTATCTACTTCGTCTTCGAAATATTGATAATATTTACTAATAAAAAATGATAATTCTGATTCATAATGGAAATTTTGGGTAAATTCTCTTACTTTTTCTTTTGATAAATAGATAAGATTTACTATTTCATTAATGATTAATAATAGTTTACTTTTATCTATTTCTAAAGACATATTATGATAATTCTCTTCATTTAGACATCTTAAAATTATATAATTTAATGGTAATTCCATGCTGTTTCACCTGCCATATAAATCAATATTATACGGGAAAGGGAAAGCATTTGTCAATCGTTATTATCATTATTTAGTTTGATTGTGTAAACTGATGGTCCATTTATGATATTACCATCGATATCGAAACGTGAGGCATGACAAGGACAGTCCCATGTCTTATCGACATAATTGAAAACGAGATTACATTTGAGGTGAGGACAGATATTGGAAACGATATGTTTTTGGCCTTTTTCATCGATATAGATACCACACTTCTTCCCTTTGATATTGGTTATTTGAACATTTTTATCGTAATATGATTGGTTACTTGATACTTTATTAAGAAGATATCGATAGGCAGTTTGGAAATTATAGACCATGAGATTTTTGATTTTGAGGAAAGATATGCTTCTTTGAGGACAAAATATTTTTTCATAAGGACTTTTACCTTTAGTAATTAAATCACTTATTACTTTACCTCCAATAAGGCCATTGGTATTACCCCATTTATTAAATCCGGTTAAGACATACATATTATTTTTATCTATTTTACCGATAAAAGGTAGATAATCATAAGTCATTAAATCGTGATTTTGAAAATAGTATGTAGGGCTTTGGGAAAAATATTTTTGATATTCAGACGTTATTTCGCGGTAATCATCTCTAGTATCTAAATTATTAGTAGTACTATGACTTCTCCTTGAATATACGAGATATTTTTTCTTGTCATTGTAGAAATTAAAGGAAAAAGTTGGCTTTCCTTCACTGATAGCTTGAAAATCTTTTATTTCATGCTCACCACAGACGATAAAAGATTTTTCCACGGTTGTTTTAAATGGTGTAAAATATGGCATAACAAAAAAGGGATACTGAGTTGCGACCACTAGAAAATTACTTTTGATTACTTTTCCATTTTCTAATTTGGATAGATAGTAATTTCCTTCTCTTTTGGTTTCGATACATCTAGTTTTTTCATATATTTTGATTTGGCTCGTCAAATAATTTTTTAGGCCAACGAGAAATTTATAGGGATTGAAACGATAACTATCTTCGGTTTTTATACCAAATTTAATAGGAAAATTAATATCTAATTTTGAAATAGAAGAACATTCGAGATGATTTTCTTCATAAAACTTTCTTTCACGAATAAATTTATCTTTATCATTAGCATCTAAAGAAAAGATGCAGGCAGTAGTTTTTTCTAAATTACAGTCGATATGATGTTTAGTCGTAATTTCTTTGGCAATGCTTATGGCCTCAATTTGACTTTGAAGGTACTTTTTGGCTTCATTTACAGTATAATTTTGAGCAATCTTATGATAGACAAGACCTTGCATATAGGTTAATTTACCGGTATTTTTTGAACTTGCTCCACTTCCACATACGTCTTTATCGATGAGAACGATATTCTTACTATTTTCTTGGCTTAAAAAATAGGCAGTTGAAAGGCCCGCTACTCCTCCTCCAATAATTAAAATATCACAAGTTATATTTTTATCTAAACAAGGTAAGGCTTTATTTTCTACTCCTTCTCTCATAATAAAGTCAAGTATTTATTATACAAAACTTTATAAATTTTTTATTTTTTTGATTTTTTACC
>CANRJI010000079.1 GCA_947630885.1 uncultured Bacilli bacterium | reverse complement strand
TTGCCATTGTTGAAGATGAAAAAGATTTAAATAACCTTATTAAAACTTATCTTGAAAAAGAGGGATATGAAGTTGTAAGTTACTATGATGGTGATAGTGCTCTAAATGATATTGGTAGTGATATTCATTTATGGATTCTCGATATCATGTTAGAAGGCGATACTAGTGGTTACGATCTAATTAAAATAATTCGTGAAAATAATAGTAATGTTCCGGTTATTTTTACTTCAGCTCGAGATAAAGAACTTGATAAAATCATTGGTCTCGAACTTGGAAGTGACGATTACATAACGAAGCCATATTCGCCAAAAGAATTAGTTCTTCGCGTCAATAATATTATGCGAAGAGTTTATGCGCAAAGTAATCAAAAGATGACTTATAAAGATTATGTTATCGATTTAGACAAAAGAATGGTTACATTAAATAATGTTGGTTTAAATCTTACGACTCTTGAATTTGATTTACTCTATATGTTTATTACTAATCCAAAAAAGTCTTTCACTAGGGATGATATTCTAAACAACATTTGGGGAGAAAATTATTTTGGAACAGATAGGGTAGTCGATGATTTGGTAAGAAGATTAAGAAAGAAAATGCCTCTTTTAGATATTAATACTATCTATGGATATGGGTATCGTTTATTATGAAAAAACCTACTCTTACGGAACAATTACTTTTAATATGTGGCTTTGTTGTCATAATTGTCGTTATATCACTCGGTATTATTTTACCAAGATTCCTTCTTCCTGTATATGAAGAGAATTTATATGGTTTTTTAGATAATTCTCTCGAATTATACGGAACAGATGAAACTGGAAAAGTTCTTACTGATGTTGTCTATATTTATACTGATGAAAATAATATTTATGTTTCTGGTAATTATGGAAATTTACTTGACGATGCAAAAATTGAAAGTATAATCGAAAATATTAATGATAATCATGGTAAATTTGTTATTAAGAAAAAAGTTTATTATTATTCGATGAAAGAAAAATCTAATATTCAAAGAATTGCTATAACGGGAAGTCGTTATATCAATTATATGAAAGCAGAAATATTAAAAATTATTCTTATTGAAGTTGGTATTACTTTTGCTATTGTTTCATTAGTGGTTATAATATGGTCTAATAACTTAGTTAATCGCATAAAAAAATTAAAAGATAAAGTAGATAATCTTAAAAATGATGAATACAACCATAAAATGGTATATAGTTATGATGACGAACTACATACATTAGAGGTTGCGATTGAAGATATGCGGGTATATTTGAAACAGCAAGATGAGTATAAAAATCAAATGTATCAGAACATATCACATGATTTTAAAACTCCTATCACAGTTATGAAATCCTACATTGAAGCCTATGAAGATGGTATGGAAACGAAAGAAAAAAGTTTAAGTGTTTTGAAAGAACAATTAAATAAGCTAGAAAATAAAGTTCACTCCTTACTTTATTTGAATAAACTAAATTATTTTCGCGAGCAAAAAGAAAATATTAAAGAGAATTGTGATGTCAGTAAAGTTATCTTTAATTCTACTTCTAAATTTTCTTTAGTTCGACCAGAAATAAACTTTTCTTTAGATATTGACAAAAAAAATACTACTTTTAGAGGTAGTGAAGAAATGTGGGAAGCGATAATCGATAATATACTTAATAATTTCATGCGTTATGCTAAAGAAAAAATTAAAATAACGATTAAAAATAATAAAATTATTTTATATAATGATGGGCCAAATATTGATAAAGATGTCTTGAATAATATTTTCACTCCTTATAAAAAAGGCGTCAATGGTGTTTTTGGTCTCGGATTATCGATTGTTCAAAATACTCTTAAAATATTAAATTATGAAATTACGATAGAAAATGTTAAAAATGGTGTAAAGTTTATTATCAGTTAAAGAGCCTTATATGGCTCTTTTTATGATAAAAAAAGAAGAATTATTCTTCCTCGATAGCACCAACTGGGCATCCATCTTTTGCCTCAATTGCTTTTTCTTCATTTTCTTCAGAAACAGGGTTTTCAATTACTTTAGCTTGATTATCATCGTCGAAATCAAATACTTCACTACAAGTACCAACACAGAAACCGCATCCGATACATTTATCTTTATTTACTTTAAGATTCATAATTACTTACATCCTTTCTTAATTAATTATATATCAAAAATAAGAAAAAAAGCAAGAATATCTTTTATTTGAAGTAAAAATATGATATTATATATATAGTAGAGGTTATGGATATGGAAAGTAGAATGGAAAAATATCGTTATAATGAAGATTTAGATACTTTGAGTCGTAGCAAAAAAAATGAAAAATTATATCGTGAAGTATCAGATGAAATATCGAATATGGATAAACTTCCTGTTCCTGATAATGATAGTGAGATTGATCTTGATGGTTTAAAGAAAATGATTGCTACTCGTGATGAATATCGTAAAAGTAAAATAGCGGAAGAAGTGGATATGGCCCCTAAGGGTTTTAAACTTGAGGAACCTAAAAATAAAAAAAATAATCGTGTTTACGATATTAATGTTCTCCTTGAAAATGCTAAAAATGAAGTTAATCGAAGTAGTGAAATAGAAGGCAAAAAGCAAATTAAGGCTAATTTTCTTACTGGTTTAGAAGATGCTAATATTCCTGATAGTAGTGATGCTATTGAATTATCTGAGCCAGTTGAAAAGAAAGAAAAGAATAATTATGCTGATACTGATTCATTACCTCTCGATATTCTAATGGACTTAAAAGGATCTGACGATACTATCATTACTGATCCAATTGTCAAAGATGAAGTAACAATGATTAAGAAAATTAAAGATGGTGAAACTTTCTACAGTGGCTCTTTTAGTTTTTCTAAAAAAGATTTTGATAATCAAGATGATGATCTTGATGATGACGATGATTTTCTTGAAGAAAAAAATCACTTGGGCGTAAAAATATTTCTTTTAATCTTAGGAGTATCTGTTTTAGTTATAGCTATGTATTTAATTTTAACAACATATATATTATAAGAAAAGGGTAACTTTTCTTTTTAAATATTTAAAAGGAGTTAGGATGATTAATAAAATTGCTTTAGTACCGGCTTATGAGCCAGATGAAAAATTAATTAAATTAGTTAAAGAATTAAAAGATGCTGATTACAAAATTGTTGTTGTCGATGATGGAAGTGGCGAAAATTACAAAAAAATATTTCATAAATGTAATAAAATGTCACATGTTATTTCTTATATGACTAATATGGGAAAAGGTTATGCCTTAAAGAAAGGATTAGAGTATATTAAAAAGACATATAAAAAGGACTATTATGTTGTTACTTTAGATTCTGATGGACAACATACGGTTGAAGATGCTAATCATTTAATTGAATATTGTAAAGATAATAAGAGTACTCTCGTAATTGGCAAGCGTATTCGAAGTGAAAAGACACCTCTTCGAAGTAGGATAGGAAATAGTATAACAAGATTTGTTTTTCGAAAGGTATCTGATCTTGATATCTACGATACCCAAACGGGTTTAAGAGCCTTTAGTTCAAAGCTTACTGATTATTTACTTGATATTGAAGGAGAACGCTACGAATATGAACTTAATGTTTTATTAAAGTGTGCTAAAGATAAAGTACCTATTAAAGAGATAGAGATAGAGACAATTTATATTGATAATAATTCGGGTTCTCATTTTAATACGATTAAAGATTCTTATCGTATTTATCGTGATATTTTTAAATTTTCTCGTTTGGAAAAGAAAAAAATAAATAAAAATTAAAAGAAAATATTTGAATATTATTTGGAAATAAATATTGATACTTTTTATTAACTTATCGTAGTAAATTGGTGGTATAAAATATATTTTATACCACCAATTTTTTCTATAAATTACTATTTATTTCATTCGTTATTATATGTTAAGATATGATAACGTAATGGTATTGTAAAAGAACAGTGTACCAGTAATTAAATATGTTTTATATATAATTTCTTTTAATTAAAAAAACCAACTTATAAAGTCAGCTTAATTTTCATAAAATGGCGTCCTTGGGGAGAGTCGAACTCCCGACTTTCCGCTTAGGAGGCGGATACTCTATCCTACTGAGTTACAAGGACACAAATAGATTATAGCATAATAAAAAGAAAATGAAAAGACATTATCATATAGTTA
>CANRJI010000078.1 GCA_947630885.1 uncultured Bacilli bacterium | reverse complement strand
TCTGATGATGGCTCTTTTTATTAACTAAAAATAGCGTTAGTGATTTTTACTCACCAACACTATTTATTATAGAACCAGAACTGTCTAAATAGATAGTTCTTTTCATATTATAATAATATTAATCATATGCTATTCTAGGAGGAATATTATGGACAAAGTAAAAGAACTTGACAATGGATTTAATCATGGCCTTACAATAGCAGAAAGAAAAAATATTGTTGTCAGTGGTGTAAAAAAAATTGAGAGTTTTGATAATGAAGAATTCTTAATGGAAACAACACTTGGATTTTTAGTTATTAAGGGTAGCGAATTAGAAATAATTAAGCTGGATACGTATCAGGGAAATGTTTCGATAAAAGGAAAAATTGATAGCCTTATGTATTTAGATGGTGGTATTAATAAAAAAGATAAGGAAAGCTCTTTTTTTAGTAAACTTTTTAAATGATACTTAAAGTTCAAATCTTATCATTAATATATTCTTTTTTCTATGGTATCTTTTTTTTCTTTTTTTTGGAAATTAATCATAAACTTTTATACAGTGGAAAGATTGGTTATCGAATTGTTATTTCACTACTATTTGTCGTACTAGTGGCATTATTGTATTTTTTTGGTTTGATAAAAATTAATCATGGGATTATTCATATATACTTTTATTTGGTATTATTGACAGGTTATTTGTTAAGTTTTGTCGTTTATAAGAAAATCAGTTGTAAAAGAAAATAGTGTGTGCTATAATTTTGGTATAAGAGATGGTGGGTGATAGTGTGTCAAAAACGAAAAAAAGTAGCAATCGTGCAAAAATTCGTATTTGTATGTTTTTTGTTTTGTTTGGATCTATTACTTGTTATTTAAGTTATAACTTTTTTTCAAATATTGAAAAAATTATGAAAATAAACGCTGAGAAGCAAGAATTAGGAGATAAACTTGTCGATCTAAAAGATGAAGAAGATATTTTAAATTCTGACATAAAAAAATTACAAGATCCTGATTATGTAGCGCGCTACGCAAGAGAAAAATATATGTATTCTAAAGATGGAGAAATTATTATTAGAATTCCTGATGATGATTAGAAAAGACACTATTTGCTAGTGTCTTCTTTTTTGGCTTTTTTTGATTTTGCCGGTTGTTCTTCTTTAATATTATCATTATTTTTTTCTTCGTCTTTAGGAAGATGCCCATGTTCAACAAGATAATCAATTTGTTCTTTGGTAATGATTTCTTCTTCGAGAAGAGTATTAGCAATGAGTGCTAATAAATCTTTATTCTCGGTAATAATCTTTTTAGTTTTAGCATAGCAATCATTAATAATAGAACGCATTTCTTCATCTATTTCATGAGCTACAGTATCAGATATATTTCTGTTTTTAGTGTAATCTCTTCCTAAGAAAGTATTGCCACTAGGTTCTTCTAACATCATTGGACCTAGATTACTCATACCATATTCGGTAACCATACTACGGGCAATTTTAGTAGCTTTTTTGAAATCATCATGAGCACCAGTTGTTATTTCATTAAATGTTACTTCTTCAGCAACTCTTCCACCAAGAAGACCACAGATAGATTCAAGTAGTTCTTTCTTAGTATAGTTAAATGATTCTTCTTTTGGTGTCATCATTGTATATCCACCAGCATGACCCCTTGGGATGATGGTTATTTTTTGAACCTCATTAGCACCATCGAGTTTTAATCCCATAACAGCATGACCGGCTTCATGGAAAGCAACAAGGCGTTTTTCTTTATCGGTATATTTTTTGGTCACTTTAGCAGGCCCCATAAGAACACGGTCAGTTGCTTCATCAATTTCTGACATGGTTATGGATTTTTTGCTTCTTCGAACGGCTAATAAGGCTGCTTCATTAAGAAGATTTTCAAGATCCGCTCCTGAAAAGCCAGGTGTTCTTTTGGCTAAGTATTCTAATGTTATATTTTTATCGAGAACTTTATTTTTAGCATGAACTTTTAAAATTTCAACGCGAGCATTTTTATCTGGTAAGTTAACGGTTACTTGTCTATCAAATCGTCCTGGTCTTAAAAGAGCAGGATCTAAGACATCTGGTCTATTAGTTGCGGCGATAATAATTATTCCTTCGTTAGCACCAAAACCGTCCATTTCGGTAAGTAATTGGTTTAATGTTTGTTCTCTTTCATCATGGCCACCACCTAGTCCAGTACCTCTTTGACGACCAACGGCATCAATTTCATCGATAAAGATAAGGCAAGGGGCATTCATTTTAGCTTGCTTAAACATATCTCGAACACGAGAAGCTCCAATACCAACGAATAGTTCAACAAAGTCAGAACCACTTATGTAGTAAAATGGAACTTTGGCTTCACCGGCAACAGCACGAGCAAGTAATGTTTTTCCGGTTCCAGGAGGACCAACAAGTAGAACTCCTTTAGGAATACGTGCACCCATATTGGTAAACTTTTTAGGATTTTTTAAGAAATCAATTAATTCTTGAACTTCTTCTTTTTCTTCGGTTAAGCCTGCGACATCTTTAAATGTAGTTCTGCTTTCTTCAACTAGTTTAGCTCTACTTTTACCAAAGTCCATCGATTTGTTACCACCACTTAATTGTCTAGTGAAAATCCAAATACCTGCGCCTACTAGGACGAGGATAGGAACCACTTCGACAATGACCGCAAGCCAAGAAGATGCTTCTGGGTCATTAGCAATAGTAAGTTCGAAGTCACTAGTTTTTTCTTTAACTTCAGTTATTTTTGATATAAATTCATCTGAAAAAGGAAGATATAAAACGAAACTTTCGTTTTCTTTATAATCAGATAGTTTTCCTTCTAATTTGTATGTCTCTGTTCTTACTTTGGGAGTTATAGTTAATTCAGTAACTTTGCCACCATTAAGATCTTTGATAAATTCATCGTAGGTTAGTTCATTGACAGTTTTATTAAATACGTTAAAAACGATTAAGCATCCTATGATGAAAATTAGCAAAAAGGTATATGGCATTAAGCTTTTTTTCATGCTTTTTCTATTCATAATTTTCCTCTCTTTCTTTGCACTTAACTATTATATCATAGTTTTGATTTTTTTCATCTTTTTTTATACAAAATTTACTTTTTTTAAGACCGGGAATCCAAATAATGTTATCATCAGCATCGACTAGTAGGGGATAAGTACTCCTTTTACTTGCGGGAACTTTGCTTTCAATAAATATTTCTTTTACTTTTTTGGAATAATTTGAGCCCTTTAATATAATTAAGTCACCATCACGTTTATTTCGTAAATATAACGGTAATTTTATATTTTTGCTATTTAGACGACAGATAGTGTTATCATCATTATCTGTTTCTTTAGTAGTGTATATATGAAAGTTTGATATGATGTGTTCACCTTGGTAAGTTATTTGATAATCTTTCTTTTCTATATGACTATTTGTAATAAGTAATTTGTTATATTCTTTTACTAATAATTTCCCTAATGGTAAATTTAAGGTTAGATTAGGTTTAGGGTTATTAATAAGGCCAATGATACTGTATATGTGTTTTTCGGTTATGATATTTGGTTTGTTGTCGTAGATGATATTCAATATATAGTATAGAGTATTTTTTTGCAGAAAAATATCTAATTTTGTTAATTCGTCTATGTATATCATGTTATTTTTAAATATTTTATTGATATGATTCAAAATTAAACTTTTAATATATGTATCGTATTCTTCAAGTGTTTTGGAAAACTTTAAAAACTTTTGATGAACAAGGGGATCTTCTTCTTTTAATAAAGGTAAAAATTTTAAACGATATCTATTTCTAGTATATGATTGGTTTATGTTTGAATTATCGATAAAATATGTTAGATGATGGGAATTATCATAAAATATTATTTCTTCTTTGGTAAAATGGAGAAGAGGCATTATGATACTATATGATGGCATATCTTTTACTTCTTTAATCCCAGCATAACCTTCTAAATTAGAGCCACGAACAATTTTCATTAAAATGGTTTCAATAAGATCATCACCATGATGAGCTAAAAATAAGTATTTGGAGTGATATTTTTTTAATATTTGTTCATAAAAGGAATATCTTTTTTTACGAGCTTCATTTTCAAAATTGTTTTCTTCATATTTATCAATCGTCATACTTTCAAAAATGAGATGATTTTCTTTACAATAACTTTTTAGAAAAATTTCTTCATCAATGCTTTCTTTTCGAACACTATGATTAATATGGCAGACAACTAATTTGTCTGTTTTTTGCATAAGTAGATGTAAGAGGCACATGGAATCGGGACCTGCTGAT
>CANRJI010000077.1 GCA_947630885.1 uncultured Bacilli bacterium | reverse complement strand
TATCATCATAGCCTCTTTACCGATAAATCAGTATCCGCAAATATCGTTCAAGAAACAATGCTTCTTGTTAATAGCGCTCATCCCAAATATTTAAGTGAAAGAGGGCTTATAAGTACTTATCGTAATCATCAAATAAATGGTGATGTCAGTCTTGCTAAAGTTCTCGAGAGCCTCTTACAAAATAATCATTTAAACGCCGGCTCTGACGAATACCAAAATATTATCAAAACCATCAAAAATATGTATTTGAATGCTTATTATAGTACTGAAAATAAAGGCCATGAAGGACTAGGGTACAAATATTATTCCCATTCTTCTTCACCAGCCAGACGTTTTATCGATAGTTTTAATCAGTATTTACTATATTTTCAGCTATTTCATCATTTGACTGATCGCGACTATTACGATTTAGAAAAAACTGCCAAAGAAATCGTTACTCACGTTAATAATCGTAAACTTGAAAATGCTGAGTTTGCGAGTGAATATAATTATTTACGATATAAAGAAAAAATATTAGAAAAAAAGTAAGGATAGTGATAAAAAATGAATTTACCAAATGCTAAAGAAGCCCGCAAAAGAACTGACAATAAAGTTGATGTTTACTATGATAAATACCAAATTCCTGCCTCTATCAAAAATGTTGGAAAAGGAAAAAAATATCTTCTCTTAACTTATGGTTGCCAAATGAATGTTCACGATAGTGAAAATATTGCCGGTATCATGGAAGAAATGGGTTATCAAAGAACCGAAACGATGGAAGATAGTAATATCATCATCATCAATACTTGTGCGATTAGAGAAAATGCCCACAATAAAGTTATTGGTATTTTAGGACGTATCAAAAAATTAAAAGAAACCAAAAAAGACCTCATCACCATCGTGGGAGGTTGTATGCCTCAAGAAGAAAAAATTGCTCTCATGTTCGAAGAAAAATATAAATGGATTGATATTGTTTTAGGAACACATAATATTTATGAACTTCCTCTTCTTCTCGAAAAGACTATGCAAGATAGAAAACAAAATATTGAAGTATATTCTATTGAGGGCGACATTATTGAATCTCTTCCTGCTAAAAGAGATTCCCAATATAAAGCTTGGGTTAATATTCAGTATGGATGTGATAAATTTTGCTCTTACTGTATTGTTCCCTATACCAGAGGAAAACAGCGAAGTAGGCTTGCCAAAGATATTCTTGAAGAAGTTCGAAACCTAAAAGAGCAAGGTTATCAAGAAGTAACACTCCTCGGCCAAAATGTCAATGCCTATGGTAAAGATTTAAATGATGGTTATGGTATGGCTGATTTACTTCGCGATACTGCCAATACTGGTATTGCTAGAATCAGATTTGTAACATCGCACCCTTGGGACTTTACTGATGAAATGATTGATGTAATTGCTCAAAATAAAAATATTATGCCTTATATTCATCTTCCTATACAGTCAGGCTCAAACAATATCTTAAAGCGAATGAATAGACTCTATACCGTGGAAGAATACAAAAAATTATATTATAAATTAAAAGACAAAATACCAGGTGTTTCGATAACAACTGATATTATTGTCGGCTTTCCAAATGAAACGGAAGAAGATTTTGAAGAAACTATCAAAGTATATGAAGAATTAAAATACGATTTAGCTTATACTTTCATTTATTCGAAGAGGGAAGGGACACCTGCTTCCGTTATGCCTGATAAAGTATCGCAAGAAGAAAAAGAAGAAAGACTTCAAAGACTAAACCAAGTTGTCAATAAATATGCTCTCGAAAGCAATTTAAAGTATGTTGATAAAGTCGTTCCTGTTCTCATCGAAGGACCATCTGATAAAAATGATAAAGTGATGGGTTATACCGAGACAATGAAATTAGTTAACATTAAAGCTAGTCGAGAAAATATTGGTAAAATTAAAAATGTCCGTATTACCGAAGCAAAGACTTGGTCTCTCGAAGGAGTACTAGAAGATGATTGATAAAAGTATCGATGAGTTATTTAAAGCCATTGATGATTCTAATGAATACCGAGAGTATTTAGAAGCGAGGTCTTTAATCGAAAAAAATAAAGAAGTTATGTCCTTAATTAATGATATAAAAAGTTTGCAGAAGAAAGCCGTTAAATTAGAATATGCTAAAGATGATAGTGCTAAAGAAGTTGACAAGATAATTAAAGAAAAGACTGACAAGTTAAATCGTAATAGTGATTATCAAACTTACCTAGATAAACAAAAAAAATTAAATTCCCTTCTCAAGGCTTCTTCATCGTTAATTGAAGACTATCTTCATCATAAGATTTCCATTGATATTTAAATAGAAGTGGTACTTTTAAAAGTTGCCACTTTTGTTATGTAAAGTATTAGTTTTCCCCTTTAAAAAAAAAGAAAACTATTATATAATGAATATAAGAGGTGTTAGAATGAAATTAAGTATTGGTGTTATCTTTGGTGGAAGAAGCCTAGAACACGAATTATCAATATTGACCGCTATCCAAATGATGGATAATATCGATAAAGAAAGATATGATGTTGTTCCTATTTATATAGCAAAAGATTTGACGATATATACAGGAGGAGCATTAAGATTTATCGATAGTTATAAAGACTTTAATCTTATTAACCGTTACGCAACAAAAGTAAGTTTAATTAATAAAAAGGGTAGGTTTGTCTTACAGACTACCGGTCTCATAAAAAGAGAGTATAAAGAAATTCATTTAGCTTTTCCTGTCGGTCATGGTAAAAATGCTGAAGATGGAAGTATTGTCGGTTATTTAGAGACACTTGGTATACCTTATGTTGGAAGTGATATCTATTCTGCTTCTCTATGCCAAGACAAAATCTTTACCAAAGAAATTCTTTCTGTTAATGATTTACCAGTTGTCGATTACACATATTTTACTGATAACGATTATCTAAATGATAAAGAAGCTATTTTTAAAGAAATAGATAAATTATCTTATCCTTTAGTTATTAAACCAGCTCGCCTAGGAAGCGGTATTGGTATCGAAGTTGTAAGACGTAAAGAAGAATTAGAGTCATCTATCGAAAAAGTAATGAAAAATGATAATCGTATTTTAGTTGAAGAATATATTGATCATTGTAAAGAATATAATATGTCTGTTCTTGTTAGTAAAGGCAAATTAATTGGTTCTGTTATCGAAGAAATCGAAAAAGATGGTATTTGTGATTATTATGATAAATATCGTAAAGAAAGCGATGAAGATGACGTATATCGAAGAACTTATCCTGCCGATATTTCTAAAGCCCTTGCCGAAGAAGTAGAAAAGGTAAGTAAGAAAGCTTATAAAGTTCTTGCCCTTGCGGGTACTGCTCGCTTTGATTATCTTTATGATTCCAAAAAGAAAAAATTATATGTTGATGAAGTAAATACGACTCCAAACTTTTTCTCTCATCATTTATTTGAAGATAAAAATATCGACTATCGTGAACTTCTCTGTATTATGATAAAAGAAGCTATTGATAAAATTCATAAAGAAGAAAATATGCTTAAAGAAGTCGATGATGAAATGTTTGGCAAAGTAACAACTAAAGATATAAGGAATATGAAATAATGTACGGATACATAAGTGGAATAATTAAAGAAATTGAACCTAGCTATGTTATCATCGATAATCACGGAATTGGATATTTAATCTATGTTCCTAATCCTTATAGTTTTAATCTCGATAAAGATTATACCATCTATACTTATGCCAACATAAGAGAAGATGAATATACCTTATATGGCTTTAAGACTAAAGAAGAAAAAGAACTCTTTTTAAAACTCATCTCTGTCAAAGGTTTAGGACCCAAGATGGCTCTTCCAATGCTTGCTACAGGATCGATAGCACTAATTGAAGAAGCCATTGCTAGTGAAAACATTAATTATTTAAAGAAATTTCCTAAGATTGGCGATAAAGTAGCTCGTCAAGTTATTCTTGATTTAAAAGGCAAATTAAATATGGTGACAACTAAAGAAATTAAAGTGTCAAATCAGTCGAATGAATTAACCGAAGCTCTTCTTGGCCTCGGATATAAAAGTATCGATATCAAAAAAATTATTGCCAAAGTTGATGATAGCAAACCTATTGAAGAACAAATAAAAGAAGCACTTAAGTTATTACTTAAATAGTGCTTCTTTTTTTAAAACTTTCGATATAGTCCAATTGCTTTACCTAAAATAGTTGCATCTTTTAAAATAATCGGTAGCATATAATCATTTTCTGGTTGCAATCTAATGTAATCTTTTTCTTTATAGTATCGTTTAATCGTAACTTGATTCTCTTCGTCCATTGCTACGACAATATCACCATTTTTAGCATTGTTATCTCTTTCGACAATAACGATATCTTTGTCGTAGATACCGGCATTGATCATCGAGTCTCCTTCGACTTTAATTGTAAA
>CANRJI010000076.1 GCA_947630885.1 uncultured Bacilli bacterium | reverse complement strand
TTTCATTTCTTTGATAGCGGATTCAAAATAAAATGGTGTACAAATATACAAATTTTTTCTTATTGATTCGATACTGACAAAGTCTCCTCTTCGAATGGTTACACATACGGACTCTGACTTTTCTATTTCTTCATACATCTTTTTATTTTTGGCTAACTTTTTTTCTTTAGGAGTAAACTCTTTTTGAATTACTTCTCTATAGTCATCAAAATATTTAGCAGATTCAAACGTACCATAAAATATTTTATTTCGGCACGAAGAATTTTTAAAGGGATAATAGCCAAGTCTAAAACTATATAGTCCATGTTTATTAAGTAAAGGTTCTATTTTATTTTCTTTTTGATACATTATTTTGGTATAGTTCTTAGTTTTAAATACTTTATCTTTAAGCAAGTAATAGGCTTTGATAAAATTTAAATATTCGAGAAGAACTACTTGCATAAAATTTTTCTTTATTTTAACACTTTGGTAGGGAACGGTGTTAAAGTACTTAAGTGAATCTTCAAAGCCACCTTCACTCTTTCGCTTGTTAACTTCATCGAAATTTAAATTTATTTCTTCATCTTGTAAATTATTACGAAGCTGAAAAGCTCTAACGGTAGCATATTGAAACATTTGATTACCAAGTCTTCCAATCATATGTTTATTTATCATGTTTTTTGTTGCTCCTAAGAAGAGATACTTCTTGAACTAAAAGTCTAACTTTTTCATTAAGTTTCGATACGATTACGGTAAGAGCAATATCGATAATCATTAAAAAGCCAATCAAAATAGCAAATATCATATTCGATGCTGTTTGAAAGCCAAATAAATTAGTTATCGAACTTAATATTCCAGGTACTAAAACAAAGATAAGTAAAAGAAAGCAAGGTAAAAGCCAAACAAAAGAATATTTGACAGATATATGTCTTTTGACTACTAATGATGCAATGATTAAAATTACTACTAAGAGAAAGGCAATCGAAGTTAATTTTAATTCAAAACTCATTTTTTATACCTCCTTAAACCTACGACTAAGATGGATAGAACAACATTCATCATATAGTAACAATTCTTCCAGGTTCTAATACTCGATACACCATTTGTTCTTTCTTTCATCGTAACGGGAACTTCTTTGACAGAATAGCCTTTTTTTAATACTTCGGTCGTCGATACAGGCTCAGGATATTCAGCAGGATATTCTTTAGCAAAGGCTTCGATTAAATTTTTATTAATGGCACGAAAGCCACTAGTGGTATCTAAAATTTTTTTTCGAGTTACTAATTTAATGAAGAAAGATATTATTTTGATTCCAAATCTTCTCGCGGAACTCGATTTAAAGCCCACGCTATCTTTATCGATAAAACGGGAACCAATAACCATATCAGATTCTTTTTGGATAATTGGAGCAACTAAATCTTTAACATAATTAATGTCATGTTGTCCATCTCCATCAAACTGAATAGCAATATCATAATCATTATCATAAGCATATTTAAAACCGGTTTGAACGGCTCCTCCTATTCCGAGATTTTTAAGAAGACAGATATGATTAATTTTATTTTTTACTAAAACTTCCTCTGTATGATCGGTCGAGCCATCATTTATGACAACGAAATCATATTTACTTTTGTTTTCTTTATTATATTTGTTTATACTTTCTGTAACACTTAAGATATTTTTTTCTTCGTTATATGCAGGGATTACTAATAAAACTCTCATTTTTTACCTACCTTCTCTTTTTTCCCTATTACCAATTAATAATATCATTCCAATAAAAGTCGTTATATAAGCTGGCATTGCATATCTATCAATAATTGAACCTGTCGCACAATGAAGTAAGATATGTAAAAAACCAAAGCCAAATAAAATGATTAAAATGTCATATTTATTTTTTTTCGTTTTTATACGCATAACAATACTATAAATAAAGGTAAATGGTAAAAGAACAAACAAAACTTTAAAGAGAGCAAGAGCAACTTTTCCTAATAATCTCATCGTAACATTTAAAATCTTAGAACAAGAATTGTATTGTTCATAATTAACAACGCGGGCATAAGCTTCATCTGTTAAATAGAAGATATTTGATGAATAGGAAAATGGTTTCATACCAATAGTCGTTATTTCATTACTAAATGCTAAGTCAAATTTTTTCGTATTAGTATAACCGACTCCATCTTCACTTGTCGTTCGATATATATCGGCGATAGCTAGATAATTAGAAACATAAGAGTCCGTAAGTAAGATGGGATGCTGAAGATATTTTTTCATAATATAGATAAGTGAAGAAGCCATAGACATACTACCATTATTAGTTTTTAAGACGTCTTTAGCAATAAGTTTATTTTTCATGTCATAGATACTGACAATCATAAAAGGCCTATTATTATCTATACATTCTTTTATTTCTTCTCTTTCTTTCTCATCAAAGAAATGGTCATCAAGATTTATTTCTTCGTAACTATCATAATAACTTTCTGTTTTAAAATAAGGGATAGCCATCACCATCATATTACCAATGGAATTAACAGGATTACGATCGGTATTAGCATCGACCTTCTTACCTGCGAGAATACTATTCCAAGAACTTATGGCCACGAATAAGATAAAGAGCGATATAGTTACTGTTAAAACAGGATATATCTTTTGACGAATTTTTTCTTTGCGAAATATTCTTATTAAGAAGGCCATTAAAAGAGGAAATAATGTTACGGAAAGATAAGGTTGCTTTAAAAACCAACTTACGACATTAAGTAAGGAAAAGATGATAACAAAAGTAATAGCTCTTCCCTTTTTCGTAAAGTCTACTTTGAGCCATAGATATGATAAATAACATGATATAACGGCGAGAGTCATAGCGACAAACTCTGTTAGAAGGGTATGATAATAACCGTAAATAATAGGATTTATAATAATAGCAATTAGACTTGCAACAATAATTCCGACTTTCTTTTTACTTTTTGGTAAGTTACTATCAAGTATTTTATAGACGATAACTAACATAACTAAAAAGTATAGATAGCTATTAATTAAAAGGCCTAAAACTGTCTTTCCAAAAAAGAAATTGCCAAGATAAATAATGAGAGGAAAGATTGGACCTCTTACGACATCCCAACTAGTAAAGGGAAGTTTTCCTTCAAAAATTTCAACATAAGACATATAATGAGCGCCATCCCAAGTAATTGTTGTCGCATAAGAAAAATAAAAGATTGTAAGTAAAAGGCCAATTACGAGAAAAATCATTTCTTTATGTTTTGTCATATACTTCTTAATTTTCATACTGCACCTATCTTTCATTAGTAAATTCATATATTTTTGCAACGATATTTTTTACTTTAATTCTAAAGCCTTTAGGAATTTTACGAAACATGCTATACATAAAATCTTTTAGTTTATTATTAGAAGATAATTTAAAGCGTTTATCGAGAGTTTCATTATAGATTCTCTCTTCCTCTTCCGATAAAGTGATTTCTTTCTTCTTTAAATCTTTGCTAAAGTATTTAATATATTCTTGAACAGTTAAATCATAATCGTATTTTTTACTAGTTTTTTGTCCGTTTTCTTTTAACTCTTCATATTTGGCTTTATCTTTTAAAATGATATCTAATCTTTCTAAGTATTTAGCGGAATCATTTACTTCATTTACGATATAACCATTTACTCCATCTTTAAGGTACTCATTTATACCACCGGAATTGCTGACAATGGGAACAGCGCCCGCGGTCATAGCTTCTAGAGCCATAAGACCAAAGCCTTCGGTAAAAGAGGTATCGATATAAATGTCGGTTTTTTGAAGAATTTTAGTAACATCGATACGTGAAAGGTTTCCATAAATACTAGTTATTTTGACCTTACTATTAGACGATAAAGGTAAAGTTAATTTTTTATTACTGTAAATAATATTTATTTCTATATCTTTGTATTTATTTATTATGCCTTTAATAATATCGAGAGCTACAAAGTCTCCTTTAAGATAATTATTTCGTAAAAAGAAAGTTATTACTTTAGGGCTCTTACTAGTATTTTGATGATGAAGTAAGTCATAATTGATACCATTATTTACAACTTCGGAATCAGCTTGGAAAGAATCTTTTATTTTATTTTGAAGATATTTAGAAATAGTTAAAATATGGTCAGGTATCTTATAAGTAACTTCCGCTTTTCCATAATCTTGACCATTTTCAAATAATGCTTCGTACCCTTGAGAATAATATATTAGGGGCACATTACGATCGTTTGCTATCTTGCGGGCGATAAAAGTTGATATATAGATAGTTGACACTATTTTATCAATTTTATATTTACTTAGTGTATCTGTTTTAATTGGATTAAATAGCATTATTTCACGATACTCTTGCATAACTTGATAAGTAATATTACAATCGATGTTATTAATGGTTAGATAATTTATTAAATCAACTGTATTATGAACACCTCCGGCATTTTGAACAAAACCAATTAAATAGATGACAAAAGAAAATTCTGGGTCTTCTTTTTTAATATTTTGCTTAACATACTCAAGAGGATCATTCTTTTGATACTCTTCCATTAATTTATAATATTTTTTACCCCATCTATCAAAAAATATTCTTTGATAGATGGG
>CANRJI010000075.1 GCA_947630885.1 uncultured Bacilli bacterium | reverse complement strand
AAATACATTTTGGGGGTATACATGAAAAATAAAATATTACTAATAACAATTGTACTAGTCATTTTAATAAGTAATCCTATTTATGCCCAGGGTGCTGAATTTTATGATATTCAAAATCAATAACATAATCAATAAATTTTTTTCTTTCTTCGATGTCTTCAATAAGTGCTGATTGATATATTAACGAAGATGTTGTGTAGCGGTCTAGTAAAATAGTTTTTCCACTATCATATAGTTTTTTTAGTTTTGCATGCCAAATGGCACCACGATCAACTGCATATAAACTATTGACAAAATAAGGAGATAAATCTTTCGGAGTACCAAATTCCCCTCGTAAATACTTTTCCACTAATGCTCCTTCGGCTGTATCATAAGTCGGGAAATGATGACTTACGACACTAATGCCTTCTTTTTCTAAACGTTCTTTAAGTAAAATAAATTGTGTCGTTTTTCCAATGCCATCACAAGCGCCTTCAATAACAATTAAACTGCCCTTTTCCATATAGCCTCCAATAATTTTCTTTTTTTATATATTTTAACATAGAAATTAATTATTTCAACATTTTTTTCTTATTAAGTGGCATATTATCATTATAAATAGTATTCAAGGAAAAATAAATTAGCAATCTATATTGACAATTGCTAATTATTGATATATAATAGCCTTGGATTTTATAAAGGAGGGTGTTAAAAATGAATAATCCTTATGAAGAAAATTTACAAAAGCCACTTGAAAAATATGGACGAGATATTACTTTACTTGCTAAAGACGGAAAAATTGATCCCGTCATTGGTCGTGATGATGAAATTAGATCAATTACGAGAATATTATCGCGCAAAACTAAAAACAATCCCGTTTTAATTGGTGAACCAGGCGTTGGTAAAACTGCTATTGTCGAAGGGCTTGCCCAAAGAATTATCCGAGGTGATGTTCCTAATAGTTTAAAAAATAAAACCATCTGGGAACTCGATATGGGTTCCCTAGTTGCGGGAGCTAAATATCGAGGCGAATTTGAAGAAAGATTAAAAGCCGTTTTAAAAGAAGTTAACGATTCAGATGGTACTATCATTATGTTCATTGATGAAATTCATACAATTGTTGCTTCAGGAGGACAAGAAGGAGCCTTAGATGCTGGAAACATGCTAAAGCCTATGCTTGCCCGCGGTGAAATCCATTGTATTGGAGCAACAACATTAAATGAATATCGAAAGTATATTGAGAAAGATGCCGCTCTTGAAAGAAGATTTCAAAAAGTTCTCGTCAAAGAACCAACTGTTTCAGATACCATAACTATCCTTCGTGGATTAAAGCCTAAATATGAAGTCTTTCATGGCGTTACTATCAAAGATAAAGCCCTAATTAGCGCAGCTACTCTATCTGATCGATATATTACTGACCGTTTTCTTCCTGATAAAGCTATTGACTTAATTGATGAAGCAGCTTCTACTATTAAAGTTCAAATGGAATCAGTACCTACCGAACTTGATAATTTAGAACGTAGTATTATTAAACTTGAAGTAGAAAAAGAAGCTCTTCGTAAAGAAAAAGATGAATTATCAAAAAAGAGAGTTACAGAAATTGATGAAAACCTCGAAGAATTAAAAACCAGAGAAAAAGATTTGCGCTTTAAATGGGAAGAAGAAAAAAATATTAATACTTTAATTAGTAAAAAGAAGGAAGAAATAGATAGTGCTAATTTTGAATTAGAAGCGGCGGAAAATAATTACGATTTAGAGAAAGCCGCTAAACTAAGACATGGAACAATTCCTATGCTTGAAAAAGAACTTCAAGAATTACAAAGTAAAAATAAATCCGAAATATTATCTGATACTGTCGATGAAGAAGCAATTGCCAAAATCATCTCTAAATGGACCAATATCCCAGTAGCAAAACTTGTCGGTAGTGAAAGAGATAAATTATTACATCTCGAAGAAAATATGAAAAAAAGAGTTAAAGGTCAAGATGAAGCTATTCACCTAGTTTCCGAATCAATTATGCGTGCCAGAGCAGGTATCAAAGACCCAAATAGACCTATCGGTTCCTTTATCTTTTTAGGTCCTACTGGTGTCGGTAAAACCGAAGTTGCTAGAACTCTAGCCTATGAACTTTTTGATGACGAAAGACACATGATTCGAATCGATATGTCAGAATATATGGAAAGTCATTCTGTTGCTCGTCTTATCGGCTCTCCTCCGGGCTATGTCGGTTATGACGATGGTGGTCAACTTACCGAAGCGGTAAGAAGAAACCCCTACTCGATCGTTCTATTTGATGAAATTGAAAAAGCTCATCGTGATATTTTTAATGTTTTATTACAAATTCTCGATGATGGTAGAATAACTGACGGTCAAGGAAGAACCGTTGATTTCAAAAATACCATTATTATTATGACATCTAATTTAGGCAGTGAATATATTCTTGAAAATCAAGATGATGCTAAAGAAAAAGTTTTTGCCGAACTTCGAAAAACTTTCAAACCAGAATTTATTAATCGTATCGATGAAATCATTATCTTTAACTTCTTATCTCGTCAAGTTATCGCCGATATTTTAAATAAAATTATCAGTGATATCGAAAAGCGTCTTTCTGACAAAAATCTTCATATTGTTCTAACTGATAAAGCGAAAGATTTTGTTATTGATTCGTCTTATGATGAAAAATATGGTGCTAGACCAATAAAGCGCTTTGTTCAAAGAAACATAGAAACATTAATTGCCGAAGCTATTATTAATGACAAAGTAAAATTTGGCGATACCATAACTATTGATTATGACAATATTCTAAAAATAAAATAAGAGTTCTAAGCTCTTATTTTTATTCACTGAGTCCATCAAATTCCTGATTTAACATTGTTAATTTTTGATTAATTTTATTTGCTTCAGCTTTTTCTAACGAATACCAACCCTTCCGAAAAGCTAGTTCAAAAGTATCTCTCTGCAGAGATTTAATTTCATTAAAGACCGTATCATATTTATTAAAAAGATTTTCGTTAGATGCTTCTGTTAGTGCTACCGTATAATTCTTTTCCATTTCTTTAAGAAGCGATAAGCAAGCATTTAAATAATCTTTATCATTTAATTCTGTACCTTTAGGAACTTCTGTCTTAGGATTACTAATTTTATTGTTGTCCATTTAATTCTGCCTCCTTTAAGATATCTAAAACACTTAACATATTTCCATGAAATAAACTGACACATCTTTCAACCATTTCTTTAATTTCTTCATCATTTATTTTATCCAAACTATTATATGTCGTTTTATATGCTCCATAATTCCAAGTGAACATATCTGATAGATAATCTAAATCTTTTCCTGTAATAATATTTGGTACAACATTATAATTTTGCATAACATTCTCCTTTCCTTTTTATTATGTTCATCATTTTATAATTTTAAACATGAAAATTATAGTGTCAAATTTAATGTATAGATATTGACGGAGGCTTATTAATAATATATATTAATACTATAGGAGGTATTCTTAATATGGAAAAACAAGAAAACTACGACGACGAGATGGCCTTTATCGATATTACTAATGCTCACCATGAAGAAGTTTTAAATGATCCCAATACTTTTGTTAAAGTTGTAAACGAAAGACAAAAAGAGGAAAAAGATGCTCTAGAGAGAGATGCAAAGACAAAAGAAAGTATCGCTCGAACAGTTAAAATTATTCAAAATTCGATTACTAGTAAAAAAGTAGCCGAAGAAGAAGCAAAAAAAATCGAAGATAAAAACCAAAAAAGAAGAAGAAGAAAGGTCATAGGAATCATTCTCGCGTCTGCAATTGGCATTAGTGCCCTATCGGTTGTCATTCCAAAAATATCCGAAGATATAAAAGATGAATGGGATTATCAAAGTGGAAAAAGCATCCTTGATTCGAATGCTTATTTAATGATTGAAAATTCTCATTTAGGTGGATTTGATGAAAATCGAAACTTTATTATGTTTGATAATACACCCGAAGAATATGAAAAGCTTGGAATAAAAGAAGATCATTCTGTCTATATTTTTGGAGAAATAATCGGTCAAGAAAGTGGTCGCAATTTTGAAGAAAATGAAGAATTTATCGACTTTTTACATTCACTTAAATATACTGATGCGGAAGGTAATATAAAACGCTATAAAGATTTTGAAGATTTTCTTCAAGTTAACGGTTACAAAGATAAAAAAGAATGGCTTGCTGAATCGAGAGATACAATTATTGAACGTTATCGTGGTGGTGGAATTAAGGGTGCTAAAAGAGATGTACAAGTTAATTATGAAGATAATGATGTCACTTCAGTAGCTAAGAAAGGAAGATAAGACATGATTGAAGATGAAAACGCATTGGTAGATAGCATTGTCTTAGATGATGGTATCAGATATATTATTGTTGATAAGATTGATATTAACGGTACAACATATACATTGTTTTCCAATATCAATAATGAAGAGGATATATGTTTCCGCAAGACAGTAACGGAAAATGGTAAAAATTATTATGTTGGTCTAGATGATGAAAACGAAGTAAATAAAGTTATCTTATACTTTGGTTCAAAATTAAGTAGTTAAAAAAATAGTTAAAATCTTAACTATTTTTCAGGCCGTTGACAAAGTCGGTTTTTCAAACCGGCTTTGTCAATCGGCTTTTTTAATCTCCCACTT
>CANRJI010000074.1 GCA_947630885.1 uncultured Bacilli bacterium | reverse complement strand
TTCTTTGGGGTAAGGGGAAGTCTGCCCTTTTTTACCTATTCTTATAAAATGAATTTTGTTTTTGTTTTCAGACTATCCTCCTTCCAATTATATTATAACAAATTTATAATAAAATAAAATAGTTAAATGAAAGTAAAAAAGAATTGATGATGCTCAATTCTTTCAGACTGTTGACAAACTACATTTTTAGTAAAAACCAAAATTTGAAAATTCTAAAAGTGGAAGAGAAAGTTAAAAATTGAGTGTTATTTGATATTAAAAATTCAAATTCACTCTTTTTTTAGTACTAAAGTGGGAGATTAAAAAAGCCGATTGACAAAGCCGGTTTGAAAAACCGACTTTGTCAACGGCCTGAAAGAATTGATGATGCTCAATTCTTTTTATAACAAACTAAACTCTACTATAGAATTCAACGATTAATGATTCATTGATTTCAGCATTTAATTCGCTTCTCTCAGGATATCTAACATAAGTTGCGGTTCTTTTACCTTCATCATAGTTAATGAAATCAGGTCTCTTGATTTTGTTTGCAAGAGCAATTTCAATTCCTTTATGATCACTTGAAGTTTCTTTGATAGCAATTATATCACCTGGTTTTACTCGGTATGATGGAATATCAACCTTTTTACCATTAACAGTGATATGACCATGGTTAACTAATTGTCTTGCACCTCTTCTCGTATTGGCAAAACCGATACGATAAACAAGGTTATCTAATCTACTTTCTAATAAGATAAGTAAATTCTCACCATGAACACCTTTCATTTTTGCTGAATCATTTACTAATTTCTTAAGTTGCTTCTCAGAGATACCATACATGAATCTAACTTTTTGTTTTTCAGTTAACTGAATTGCATAGTTAGAAGGTTTTCTCTTACGATCTTTTCCGTGTTGTCCTGGACCATATGGTCTTTTAGCAAGATCTTTACCATTTTCTAGAACAGAAAAAGATACTCTTCTTGCTTGTTTGTTATTTGGGCCTGTATAACGAGCCATTTTCTTTCCTCCTTCTTCTTAGAAGGTATACTCTATAATTAATAGGGTGTCTTTAGCATACTTTCGCTATGCAGCCTTAGTTACTTATAAATGACACGTTACTAACTTAGAGTATCCCGCTGCTAAGCAACAATATTATACAATTAATGGTATTTCGAAGTCAAGAAAAAATGCTTGGAAGAGATGAAAAAAAAGAAAAAATGGAAGTATTTTCCAAAGAAGTAGCGAAAATTATCAAAAAATGTCAAAAATGTGTCAAATATAAGAAAAGTAAAAAATTGTATGCTATAATTATTTTGAAAATGATAGATAAGGAAAAAGTCTGTCATTTATATTACGGAGGTGTTTGTTCAGGAGGTTACATTATAAATAGTAAATAATTATGAAATATAAAAGAAAGGAATGATATAATGAAAAAAGCAAAAAAAATTAGTAAGATATTACTATTACTTACAATGATTTTTTCACAGTTAGCATCGCCAATTGCCGTCTTGGCTGAAGAAATAACTTCGAAGCCACTAGATATGAATGTTGCAGTTGAATATGATACTGATGGTTATATTGATCATTATGTTTTAACATATAAGAGTGCTAAAGGTGATTATGAAGAAGAAAAAGAATATGATATCGAAATAAATACTACTTTTACTTATAATGATGGAACGACAGAATCTGGTTCTCTTAAAGAAGAGCAAGTATCTGGTAATGTTTTAAATACAGAAGAAAGTAGTTTGGAATTAGAACCTATTTCAAAGTATTATGATGGTGAATTTGAAGTTAAAGTAGTTGTTAAAGATGCAGAAGACCCTGTTTTCGAAGATGTAACATCTTATGAAATTAGTACTTTAAAAAAGGGACTTAAAGGTAAACTTAATGAACAAGTACAACCTAATTCTGAAGTGGTTGGTACTAGTTCGACTGCAACTTATAATGTAACTTCTGGACAAGAATACACTCAAAATTTGAGTGTTATGGTTGGAGAACTATCTCCTAAATGTTTATATAGAGTTACCGTAAATGATGGAGAGCTTTCAGAAGTAATGGATGGTGAAACACTTCGTAATAAAGAGTTAACGGGAACAAAGACAAATGTATCAGCAGATGGATTATATGGTGTATATTCTTATACTGATACCGTTGTTATCGAAGAAGTTAAACTTAGTGTAGAACCTGATACTTATGAAGTTGTTAAGACATATACATATGATTATAATGCTAATCTTGTATATGAAGGAAGTAATGACGAATATTTCAGTGAATTATATAGTCAATTATTTACTGATGGTTACATGGCTGTTTATGCTAAAGGGTTAAATGATAGTGAAAGTGTAATTACTTTAGGAGAAATTGTTAGCAAGCTTGAAGGAGCAGGGTTAACACTTAGAGTATTATATGAAGATGAAGAACTAGATTTAACTTCAGAAGAAGTTCTTAATAGTGAAGTTAAGAATGGATATACTCTTGAATTTACAAAAGGAACAAGTGCTTTATATACAGTCGTCGTAATTGGTGATAATGATTTAGATAATGAATTTACTGAAAATGATTTATCAACTTTATTAGATGGATATCTAAATGGTGATAATATTATTTCAATGGATATGTATACTAAAGTAGATGAAAATGAAGAGCCAGAAGAAGAAATGGGTACAATAACTTTTGAAGATGCTATTGTAACAAACTCTCTACTTAAAGGTAATGATATTGAAAGAGAAGAAGAAGATAATACTGGTTTAACGTTAGAACTTAGTGAGGTTCTAGGAGTAATTCGTGCTGGAGATACTTTTGAACTTTCTGTCAAAGTAAAAAGTGAAGATGCTTTAGATTATATAGATGGTATCGATGGTATACTCGAGTTATCTGATAATCTAGAACTTACAGATGTTATCTTTAACGATAGTCTTTTAGGATCATATAATGCTGGAGGAAAATTAGTAGCGGTAGGAGATAAACTTGGTAACGATGAAGTTTTACTTACATTTGTTCTTACTGCAACTAGTGAGGGCACAGGTACAATTACTTTAAATGGTAGTACAGCAAAATATCTTAATACTAAAGAGTTTGAAGCATTGACTACAGAAGTAAATGTTGAAAGAGCTCTTATGACAAATAATAATTTAAGTTCATTAGAAGCAAGTACTGGTACATTTGATACAGAATTTGATAAGGATGTTACAGCATATACTTTGACTGTTCCTTATGATACGAAGACTGTTACTTTGACTGGTTTAGTTGAAGATGAATATGCAAGTGTTTCAGGATTTTCAGAGTATGAACTTACAGAAGATAAAACGGTAGCAATAATTACTGTAACAGCGGAAGATGGAATAGAAAAAGTATATACTGTATATATTATTAAGGCTGCTAGACCAGTTGCTAAACCTGTTGTTTACTATTATTCTAGTAATAATTACTTAAATACTTTATCAGTAAAAGGATATGAATTAGAATTTAATAGAGATACTAATGAATATCGTTTGAAAGTTAAAAATAATGTTACATCACTTGATATTACAGCAACTTCAGAAGACTCTAGAGCAAGAGTTGAAATTACTGGTAATGAGAAAATGTAGTACTTATTACTGTAACTGCAGAAGATGGAAGCGTTCGTGAATATCGTATAGTTGTCGAAAAAGAAGCTAAGGCAGTTACTGATGATGGTAAAGAAATTTCTAACAATACTGAAAAAATAGTTATTATTGTTTTAATTGTTCTTGTGGTATTAGGTTTATTATATTTGATCTTTAAAAAAGATGATGATAAAGAAGATATGAATATGGTAAAAAAAGAAGCACCAAAAGATAAAAACAAAAAATAATTAGTACTTAAGAAAGATGCAAAAAACATCTTTCTTTTTTTTATCTTCTTTGGTATAATTATAATGATAATAGGGAGAGTGTCTATGAATAGAAAGGGGCAGGCATTAGTTGAGTTTGTTCTTATTTTACCAATTATTATATTGATCTTATTTTCTATTGTAGATTTTGGGGTTATTTTTAATAAAAAAAATGAATTAGAAAATATAAGTGTCGATATTGTATCTCTTCTCAATAATGATGAAGATATTGATAGTGTTAAAAGTCTTTATCCTAATTTATCTATTGAGATAGAAGAAGATGGTAAATATAGTAAAATTATTGTATCGGAGAAAGTTCATATTATTACACCAGGACTTAATTTAGTTTTGGGAAATGATTATGATGTTAAAGTGGAAAGGAATATTCCAAATGTTGAAACTTAATAATAAAGGTCAAACATTAGTATTGTTCGTTATTTTGATACCGGTATTTATTTTATTATTAACACTAGTATACGATGTTGGGAATGCTATTTATGAAAAGAATAGACTTTCAAATACGAGTTATGTTGTAATTAGTTATGGCCTAGATAATATTGAAACGATTTCGGAAAGCGAACTTACTAACTTAATTAGAAAAGATATAGATAATTTAAGTTATATTTATGTTTCAATTAAAGATGATACAATAGAGATAGAATTAAAGAAAAAAATTAAGGGTGTTATTGGAAAAATGTTTGGTTTTGATCTTACGGAAGTGGATAGTTATACCAAAGGAAAGAAAGAAAATGACAAAAAGAAAATAGAGAGGATTAAGTGATACTATGGCTGGTAAAGTAATTAGTGTATCAGCGGTTAAGGGCGGAGTTGGCAAGACGACGATGACACTTAATTTAGCGGGTATTTACTGTGAACTTGGAAAAAAAGTATTAATTATTGATATGGATTTATACTCAGGTGGTATTGCAACGACTTTAAATGTTAAAAATTCTAAAGATATTTTTATGTTGACAGATAGTATGGCCGGTAATAGATTTATTGAACTACGTAAATATGTTACTACTTATAATAAAAATATTGATGTTTTAGCATGTCCTAGAGATCCGAGAGA
>CANRJI010000073.1 GCA_947630885.1 uncultured Bacilli bacterium | reverse complement strand
TCATTGGATGCAGATTTTGCATCTTTTTGACGTTATTCAAAAAGAAGAAAAAGTTATTCATTTTTATCAAAATAAGTCTTTTCTCATTTTTTTACTAAATTATAATATTCTAGCAAAATTCATTCTATTTTACTGTAAATTTTTATTCTTCTTTGGCTTTTTTATATTTCTTTTTTGATGATATCAGCATATTTTCGTGGATACTTATTACTTGTTTGGGTTTGCTTTTGATACTTTAAAAGAGTCCTTAGACTATGTTCATAGGGAAGATTGAATTCAATTTTATCTTCGATGGTAATATCCAATTTATGATAATAGTTTTCAATATTTTGCATTTCCTCTGTTACATTGGATTTCATAGCAATAAAGTATCCTTTTGTTTTGACTAACGGAATACCATATTCAAGTAGGTGTTTTAGAGGAGCAACGGCTCTGGCGGTAACAAGATCATATTCTTCTCTCACATCTTTAGCATATTCTTCGGCGCGTACATTTTTTATTTCGACATTAGATAAAGATAATTTATCTTTAACAATATTTAAAAATTTACATTTTTTACCATTCGATTCAATTAAAGTTAGTTTGGCGTTAGGAAAGCAGATAGCAAGAACTAAACCAGGAAAACCCGCTCCCGAGCCGATATCACAAATTTTTTGGTTATCAATAGTAATTATTTTGGTAATTGTCAAGCTGTCATAAAAGTGTTTTAGATAAATATCTTCTTTACTTATGATTCTTGTTAAATTATACTTTTGATTTTCAGTAGTTAAAATTTGATAATATTCTTCTAATTTAGTTAATTTATCGTCATCAAGAGTGATACTTAAGGCTTTAACCTCATCAATAAATTCTTCTCTATTCATGATACATCTTCCTTAAGTAAACTAAAAGGATAGAAATATCTGATGGATTAACACCACTTATTCTAATGGCTTGAGCGATAGTTAATGGTCTTATTTCTTTTAGTTTTTGTCTTGCCTCACTAGCAAGATTTGGTATTTTATCATAGTCAAGTTGCTCAGGAATTTGCTTTGATTCATTTTTAAGCATCTTCTCAGCTTCACGTTCTACTTTAGCAATATAGCCAGCATATTTTATTTGAATTTCCACTTCTTCAAGGACTTCATCATCGTAGTTAAAGTTAAGTTTATATTTTTCGATAGCAGATTTTAATGAAACAGTTGGATTTTTTAAATATTCATATAGTGACATACCAACGTGTTTCTTCTCGTTATCAACGGTTACTTTGGTATTTTTTAATTCTTCTGTTAACTTGGCAATATTTTCTTTCTTTTCAAGAAACTTTTGATATTTTTCGCCAGTTATTAACCCAACTTGGTGACCATATTCACGAAGACGTAAGTCGGAATTATCATGTCTTAATAAGAGGCGATACTCCGCTCGGGAAGTTAGCATACGATAAGGCTCTTTTGTTCCTTTTGTTACTAAGTCATCAATTAAAACGCCAATATAAGCTTCATTTCTTTTTAAAATTAAAGGTTCTTTTCTTTCTAGTTTTAAACTGGCGTTAATACCAGCCATTAAGCCTTGACAAGCGGCTTCTTCATAACCACTAGTACCATTTATCTGACCGGCCGTAAAGAGATTATCTAATACTTTGGTTTCTAGGCTTGGCTTTACTTGAGTTGGGTAGATAGCATCATATTCAATAGCATAGGCATATTTTAATATTTTAGCATTTTCTAATCCAGGTAAGCTGTGAACCATTTGTTCTTGGATATCTCTTGGCATACTTGTCGAAAAGCCTTGTAAATAGATATCATCGTAATAACGACTTTCGGGTTCAAGAAATAACTGGTGTTTTTCTTTATCACTAAACCTTACTATTTTATCTTCTATCGATGGGCAGTATCTTGGCCCTACCCCGGTTATATCATTTAACCCACCATACATACTCGACTTATTTAAATTATCTAAAATTATTTTCTTTGTCTCTTCTGTCGTATAAATTAAATGGCATGGTTCTTGATTATTGACATCATAGAAAGGCTTGTTAGTATGAGAAAAAGTATAATACTTGGAATCTCCATCTTCTCTTTTGGTTTTATTAAAATCGATACTGCTTCTTTCAATACGAGGTGGTGTTCCCGTCTTTAGTCTTAGAATGTCAAAGCCATATTTTTTTAAATTGTCAGATAGGTGCTGTGATGGTCTTTCGTCATGAGGGCCACTTCGCGTTCTCGTACTTCCAATCAGAATATCGGATTTTAAGTAAGTACCTGTCGTTAAAATAACGATATTACTAATTATATTTTCGCCATCTTCAAGAATAACACCATAAACGCTATGATCTTTGACAATTAAATTCTCAACCATTCCTTCGCGAATAGTTAAATTTTTTTCTTTCCGCAGAGTATTTAACATTTCACGTGGATAGGTTATTTTATCGGCTTGGGCACGAAGAGATTTAACAGCGGGTCCTTTTGCATAATTTAACATTTTCATTTGGATTAATGTCTTATCAGCGACTTCACCCATGACGCCTCCTAGAGCATCTATTTCTCTGACAATTATGCCTTTCGCAGATCCTCCAATAGATGGATTACATGGCATAGTTGCGATATTATTTATACTACCTGTAACAAGTAAGGTTTTGTGTCCTTTTCTGGCGCAAGCAATAGCGGCTTCACAACCGGCGTGTCCTCCTCCAACAACAATTACTTCGTATTTATTTTTCATATTTTACCACTTCTTTTCTGGTTACTATTTTTTGGCCTCAATTTGATGTAGTTCTAATATTTTTTTGGCACTATCATTGATAAATTTTTCTTTATAAGGCATTTTGTTAATTTGTGTTAATATTATCATGAAATAATTTCTATTACTTTCAACATAACCTGCCTCATGATACGCAATATCCCAAGAACCGTATTTTCTTATAAAAGGATTTCCTTCAAGAGTATTATCTTCAATAAGTTTGACACTAGGATTTAGAAGATATGATTTAAAAAGTGAACCAAGTTCTTTATTATTATCGATAAAATCTTTTACTTTTTTCCAATAAACAATCATATCTTTACAATTAATAATTCCAAAACAATCCTTACCTTCCATCGTATGTTCTGCACCAAGAGACTTACCATATTTTTCAAGATTTTCTTTACCCACTAAATCAACTAATTTTAGATAAGCAGTATTATCACTTTCGGTAATAGTTAATTTAATTAATTCTAAGATGGTGTATTTAGTATCTTCTTTTTGATACTTTATAACTCCTGTATCTTGTTTTAAATCGTCCATAGTAACGAGAATTTCACGATTTAAATCAATTTCTTTCTTTTGAGCTTTTTCTAAAAGTAGTGTACATACTAAAATCTTAATACTACTGGCAGCATAAAAACAAATATCTTCATTAAATGAGACAGCATTACCACTTTCAATATCTTCGTAGTAAAAAGCAACTTTATTCCCTTTCATACATTCATTTAAATACATACTATTTAATTCAGATATTTTTTCTTGTAACTTTTTATCTTCGATAACTTGATAATTAGAAGTCATTTTTAAATTCATAATTCACCTACTTTCCTAGACAAAAACGTGAAAATAATTCATCGATTAATTCATCAGTATAGGTTTCACCAATGATTTCACCTAAACTATTCCAGGCATCTTTGAGATTTAATTCTACAATATCAATTGGACTATCTTTTGCTATTTCTTCAATGGCTTCATCAATACTATTCTTAGCTTTATTTAAAAGAGAAATACTTCGAGCATTTGATAAATATGTCATATCATCAGGCTTTAATTCTCCTATATTAAATAATCTTTTTATTTCATCTTTGATTTTATTTAGACCAATATTTTCTTTAACTGATATTTCGATATAGTCTTTAAGAATACTTTTATCTAATTTATTTGCTAAATCGACTTTATTTACGGCGATTATCTTTTTCTTATCATCTAATTTTTTGAGTAATTCTTTTTCTTCACTAGTCATTTCTTCATTATTATTTAAAAGGAAAATAACTAAGTCAGCGCTATCAATAATGTTTAAGCTTTTTTCAACGCCTATTTTTTCAACTGTGTCTTCAGTATCTCTTATTCCTGCTGTATCGATAAGATTTAACATAATACCATTTAAGACAATAGTCCCTTCAACAGTGTCTCTTGTCGTTCCGGGAATGCTTGTAACTATTGCTTTCTCTTCTTCAAGTAGTGAATTTAAGAGACTACTTTTTCCAACATTTGGTCTTCCGATAATACCAACTTTAATGCCTTCTTTAATGCTTTTACTATCTTCGGACTTCTTAATAATAATTGATAATTTATCACGGAAGGACTCGATACTTGAAAGAATTTTATTATTAGTTAACACTTCGATATCTTCATATTCGGGATAATCAATATTTACTTCAATATTACTGATAATTTGTATTAATTCATCACGTAATTTTTTAATGAGATTAGATGTTTCCCCCGTTAGAGTATTTATAGATATTTTGCGAGAAGATTCGGTTTTGGAAGAAATTAAGTCCATTGTCGCTTCGGCTTCAAGCAAATCGATACGACCATTTAAAAAAGCTCTTTTGGTAAATTCGCCGGGTTCCGCTAGTCGAGCACCATTTTTTAATAGTAATTCTAATACTTTATTAGTAGGTGCTATTCCCCCATGACAATTGATTTCAACAATATCTTCACGAGTAAAAGTCCTAGGCTCTCTCATAACGCTTATTAAGACTTCATCAATTATTTCTTCGCCATCTTTGATATGGCCATAATGAATGGTATGGGTTGGAGCGTTAGTTAAATCTTTAGTAAAAGCTTTATTTACGATGTGAATTGCTTCTGGCCCACTCAATCTAATTATCGATATAGCCCCTACTCCCATTGTAGTTGATATGGCAACAATAGTATCTTCCATGAATACTCCTTCTCTCATAATAAAGTCAAGTATTTATTATACAAAACTTTATAAATTTTTTATTTTTTTGATTTTTTACC
>CANRJI010000072.1 GCA_947630885.1 uncultured Bacilli bacterium | reverse complement strand
GAATACGTTCTTGTTTTTGAGAAGATGAACCAAAAGAAGCTTCTGCTTTATGAAAAACGTAAGTATCAATAGCTATTTTAGCCGCAAAACCTTGCTCCATAGCTTTGAATTGATAATCGGTTTCTTCTCCATAACCCATACCATATATTTCATCTAAGTAACCAGTCTTATCAATACATTCACGAGTTATCATTAAACAGTTTCCAACAATTGTACAAGCATCAAAACACATACCAGAAAAGTTTTTTTCGAGTAAATTATTCATTTGCATATAGGTATATCCTTCGTACATAGGAAGACTTACATTCGCAGCATTATTAGCAATTGGACTTATTAGGCCAATCTTCTTATCTTTTTTGAGATGATTTATTAATTTGGTAACTGTATTTTTGCTGACAATACAATCGGTATTTAATAAAAGAACGTAATCAGCTTTCGATAGTTTCATACCTTTGTTAGTACTTTTAACAAAGCCTAAATTTTCTTCATTAGTAATAACTTTAACTTCCGAATATTTTGCTTCTAAATTTTGAAGTAAGTTAGTTGTAAGTTCATCAGAGCAATCGTTTATTAGATAAACGGTTCCTAAAACTTTTTTATCCGTATTTTTAATTAAAGCATAAACACATAATTTAACCCATTCGGGAGAGTTATATACTGGAATTATTACATCACACTTCACATTATCCCTCTTTTCTATAATTCTTCGGCGAAACGTTTTTCTAAGCGATTAAAGATTAAGTAACCCACTACTAGTATGAGCAAACACGCTAAAAATAATAGCATAACGGACGCCATATTAGGTATTTGCTGATAATATAAAATATCACGGTAATATTTTATGATATGAAACATGGGATTTAATTTAAATATTGGTAAAAATTTAGCAGGTATCATATCGGCTGAATATACAATTGGGCTCATATAAAACATAAGCATCATAAAAACATTAAGTAAATATTCGACATCTCTTACATAGACAGTTATCGAAGAAAAAATAAATGATAATCCAAGTAATAAAATATACTGCATAATAACGATAATTGGTAAGACGACAATCGATGGGCCAATACCGACACCGCTAACTAAAAGAGCAACAATAACAATAATACCGGTTATTAAAAAGTTAAGTAAATTACTCGTCGCGGTCGAGATAGGAAGAATTTCTCTCGGAAAATATACTTTCTTAATAATTCCTCCATTAGTAACGACAGAAGCCGCACTTTGAATAACGGTCATATTGAAAAAGGTCCAAGGCATTAAGGCCACAATTAAAAAGACTGTATAATTGTCAATATCATTTCTTAAAATAAAAGGAAAGACGAGAGCATAAACTAAAAGCTGAAATAAGGGGTTTAAAAAGCTCCATAAAACACCTAAAAAAGATTTTTTATATTTGCCACGAAACTCTTTACGAATCGATGTTTTTAAAAATTCACGATAATTATATATTTCTTTAAACTTGTTCATTTAACTCACCTCTTTAACCGCAAACTTTCGTGTATTCTTTTAAGACTTCTTTGGTTTTACCATCCATTCGAATACTTCCTTCATGTAACCAAACGGCTCGGTCACATAAAAATTCGACAGCATCTTTTGAATGGGATACGAAAACCATCGTTTTCCCCTGCTCTTTTAACTCTTTCATCTTGTTCATACACTTTTCTTGGAAATGCTGATCTCCAACGGCTAAAATTTCATCAATTAAAATGGTATCGGCATCGACATTAATAGCAACGGAAAAAGCAAGACGCATATACATTCCCGACGAATAAGTTCTAATGGGCGCATCAATATATTCTCCTAATTCAGAAAAAGCGATGATATCATCTAATCTTTTATAAATTTCTTTCTTGGTAAGACCAAAAATGGAAGCATTAAAATAGATATTTTCTCTTCCTGAAAAGTCAGGATGAAAACCCGCTCCTAATTCGAGCAGTGATGATGTTTTACCACGAACTTTAATACTTCCTTTATTAGGATAAATAATTTTGGTAATAAGTTTTAAAAGTGTCGATTTACCAGAACCATTAACACCAATTAAAGCGACAGTCTCACCTTTTTTAATGGTTAAATTAATATTATTTAGAACGTGATGGACTTCTTTTTTTCCTTTACCTAGTCTAATAATTCGTTCTTTTAAAGTATTAGCTTTATCAGCATAAATATTAAAACTTTTGGACATATTTTTTATTTCAATTGCAACGTCTTTCATTTTTCCCTCCGCATTACATAAACGGTGATAATTTTTTTATATAACCTAGGTTAATTATATCATTTTATAAACATATTAGTCAACAAATACCGATAAAGTTTGCAACTTCTAACTTATGATAAATGGGCTTAAATTAGTATTTGGGCTTGCCAATAAAAAAAATAAACACTTTATGTGTCTACTTTTATTTTATAATTTTAAATCTAAATTTAAATCTTTTCTCTATTTTTAGAAATATAACCAGTTACCCTACCAATTTCATCATCACTAACTAGTGGTAAACTTAAACGTGAAACTTTTTTATCTGAGCTTACATAGATACCATCTTTATGTAAACTATCATTTACAACTTCATTTAAGAACATATGATATTCGCCACGAGAAGTTAGATATAAACTAAGTTTCGATATTTGATTTTTTTTAAATAAATCATAAATATCATCATCCATAACACTATCAGTCGATATAATAAGATGCATATTTGTAGTGCTTCCGACTTCAAGTAAATAATTAATATCATCTTTAATACTCATATCTTTCTTTAATAATTCATAAATTTCATCGATAAAGATAACAACTTTTTCTTTACTACCTTTTTTCACTTGTCTTTCAAAATCACGCCTTAGACTTCTTATTCGATCAATAATTAATTCTTCTGTCGTAACAACTTCCGAGACTGGATCGTACTGATGATAATTAATACCTTGTGAGTCTAAGATAACTATTTTTACATCGTCATAATTGATTAGTAAACTCATAATAAGACTATTAAAGAGATTAGTTTTTCCACTTCCGGTAACACCAGTTACTAAAAGATTTTTATCTTTATCTAAATCTAAACAAATGACATTATCAGCTTCATCTAATCCAAGTGGTATTTGCAGGAATTCATCTTTATGAAAATCACTAAGTAATTCTTTTAAAGTTAGAGGGTATTTTTTCATATTTTGAACAGTTATTTTGATTTCGTTATCAGATACTGTTTCTAGTTCTAATTCTTCTACGTTAACACCTAAAGATAGAGCTATTTCTTTTCTTAATTCATAGACATCATCGTAAGTTTTATCATCATTCCAAGATAAATGGTAGACAGTTGTCATGCGATATACTTCATAAGTTACTTTGAGATTAAAGTCAAAACCTTTCAAAGTATTTTTTAAATTATTAACAAATAAATCAGCATTCAAAACATTTCTTTCATTATCAAAAGTTGGATTATTAAGTAATTTTAACATCATTTTACTCCTTTATTTTTTATTAAAATTTTTCCTGTCATCTCAGTAGGAATATCTATACCCATAAGATAGAGGATAGTTGGTGCAATATCAGATAAGATACCATCACGTAATTTAGCTTTTTTATCGGTAACGATAAAAGGAACTTTATTAGTTGTATGGCTCGTATTAATACTTCCATCTTTATTTCGCATAACTTCGCAGTTACCGTGATCGGCTGTTACAATTATCGTATATTCGTCAAGAGAAATGTTTTGGATGATTTTAGTTAAACAGTCATCTAGTGTTTCAACGGCCTTGACGGCAGCTTCATAATTTCCGGTATGACCGACCATATCGCCATTAGCAAAGTTTAATATGACTAAGTCTTCATGATTTTCGGATAACTCTTTGACAAGAGAAGCAGTAATCATCTCGGCACTCATTTTTGGCTCCATATCGTAAGTAGCGACCTTGGGACTGGGAACAAGTATTTTTTTCTCTTTAGGAAGGTCTAATTCTTTTCCTCCATCAAAGAAATAAGTTACGTGAGCATACTTTTCGGTTTCGGCAATGCGAAGCTGTGATAAGCCTAAATTAGATATATATTCTCCAAGTGTATTAGTTAAGGTTTGTAAGTGAAAAGCTGAAGGACAAGTTACTTCTTCCGTGACTGGCATCATCGTTACGACTTTTAAATTTTCAATAAATTTTCGATCAATACTTTTAATTTCTCTATTGGTTAAAACACTACCTAATTCTCTTAAACGATCAGGTCGAAAATTAAAGAAAATGACAGCATCATTATCAGTTATATAGCCATTTTTCGAAGTAGAAGTTGGAACGATAAACTCATCGGTTATATCTTTGGCTTGACTTTCTCTCCAAACTTCCAAAGCATCTCGGTCTATTCCCTCTTCCGTTAAAACACGGTAACTTTTTTCGAGACGATCGAAACGATTATCACGGTCCATTCCATAATATCTACCACTTATCGATGCTATTTTTCCAAGACCTAACGCCTTTATTTTCTTTTGCAGTGCGTTTAGATATTTAATTCCACTAGTGGGACTGACATCACGACCATCAGTAAAGACATGAATATAGACTTCAGGAACATTTTCTTTTTTCATTAGATCTAAGAGAGCGAAGAGATGATTAATGTGCGAGTGAACTCCTCCATCAGATAAAAGACCTATCAAGTGCATTTTCGAATGATTATCTTTTACGTGTTTAATAGCCTCTAGAAACTCTTTATTTTCATAAAAGGTTCCATCTTTTATTTTACTATTTATTAATTCGAGAGACTGATAGACTAATCTTCCTGCGCCGATATTAGTGTGGCCTACTTCACTATTTCCCATTTGTCCATGGGGAAGGCCAACATATTCTGAAGATGCTTCTAAAGTGCAGTGAGGATAATTATTCCAAAGGTAATCCAAAGTCTTTGTCTTAGCATTATATAAAGCATTATATTTTTTATTTTTCGTTAGACCGACACCATCTAAAATACAAAGTAATATTTTTTTCATTATTTCACCTAGTTTCTAATTTAATTATAAATGATTATTTATCTTTTAGCAAGGTTTAAAAAGACAAATGTTAAACCTTTTTTAAAATGTCAGTATAAGATTTTTTTAAAATGTCAGTATTCTTCTATGATAGAATATACCT
>CANRJI010000071.1 GCA_947630885.1 uncultured Bacilli bacterium | reverse complement strand
GTATAACCAGTGGTGCAATGTCATGAGATGGGAAAAAGAGACAAGACCTTTTCTTCGTACGCGTGAGTTCTTATGGCAAGAAGGTCATACGATTCATGAAACAAAGGAAGAAGCAGAAAAAGAGACATTATTGATGTTAAATATTTATAATGATTTCTTTCATGAATATTTAGCTATTCCTAGTATTATTGGTAGAAAGACAGAAAAAGAAAAATTTGCAGGGGCAGAATATACTTATACTGTTGAAGCACTTATGTATAATGGAGTAGCATTACAGTCGGGAACTAGTCACTTTTTTGGTCAAAAATTTGCAAAAGCCTACGATATTAAATATTTAAATCGAGAAAATAAATTCGATTATCCATATCAAACATCTTGGGGGGTAACAACGAGAATGATTGGAGCTTTAATTATGGTGCATTCTGATGATTACGGGCTTGTTTTACCACCTAAAATTGCTCCTCGTCAAGTAGCTATTATTCCAATCAATCAAACGGAGGAAGTTTTGAAAATAGCAAATGATTATATGGAAAAATTAATAGGGGAAGGTATATCAGTTTATATTGACGATAGTGATAAATCAGCCGGTTATAAATTTGCGGAAGCAGAAGTAAATGGTATTCCTGTTCGTATTGAAATAGGGATGCGTGATTTAGAAAAAAATATCGTTACTTTAGTAAGAAGAGATACAAGAGAAAAAAATCAAGTATTTGTTGATACGGATATTGTTTCGGACGTTAAGAATTTGCTTGAAGATATTCAAAGAGATATGTATGATAGGGCACTTCGAAGAAGAGAAGAAATGACTTATCGTGTAACTGATTTAGAAGAATTTAAAGATATTATGGAAACTCATCCTGGTTTTGTTCAGGCTATGTGGTGTGGTGACGTTAAGTGTGAAGAAAAGATTAAAGAAATTAGGGGAACAAAATCCCGCTGCATTCCTTTCGAGCAAGAAAAGATTAGTGATAAGTGTGTTGTCTGTGGTAAGGAAGCCAAAAATTTGGTTATTTGGGGAATTCAGTATTAAAACTTTATAAAAATAGACACAGATAAAATGACAATTTATTTTTTCTAAGCAAGCTAATTATTTACAAATAATAAGATATTTGTTATAATATGTGATGTGTAGATGAAAGGATGATATTAATGGAGATAGCAGTTATAATTATATCAGTGTTATTGATTGCCATTGTTTTATTACAAAGTGGTAAGGCTGAGGCAGCATCACAAATAATTCAGGGGGGAAATTCTGATTTATTTGCTAATAGGAAAGAGAGAGGATTCGAGTTATTTATTTCGAGGTTAACTTTTATACTTGGGTTTGCTTTCTTTGTATTATGCTTGATAATATCGATTTAAGACTTAATACTATTTAAGTCTTTTTTCTAATGGAGGCCTTCATGAAAGAAAGAATAATTGATTTACTTACAAAGAATACATCTCTTACGATAATGGAGATAAATGATAAACTTGGCTTTACTAAGATAGACGAGTATCAGACACTTCAAAATAATTTAGATGAACTTGTAAGTGATGGGACTGTTTATTATAGCGATAAAAAGAAAAAATATTTATTGTTAGAAAATAGTCATTTAGTTAAGGGGAGACTCATTTTAAATGAGAAAGGTTTTGGCTTTGTAGAAATTGGAAAAGATATTAAAGATGTCTATATAAATGAAAAAAATATTAATAATGGCGAAGATGATGATATTGTTCTTTTTGAATATTTAAATAAAGATAGTGAAAGACCAGAAGGACGAATCGTTAAAGTAATTAAAAGAAATTACGATCCGGTCGTTGGTGAAGTTATTTTAGAAAATGGGGAATATTTTGTTAAGCCTGATAAAAAGGGAGCAAATATTTATATTCCTAAGGATTATTTAAATAATGCGGTCGAAGGTCATAAAGTTGTCGTAGAGCCATTAAAAGATGGTAAAAGACTAGGTAAAATAATTAAAATTATCGGACATAAAAATGATGTCGGAGTCGATGTTTTATCTTTTGTTTATAAATATAATTTTAGTGAAGAATTTCCGGAAGATGTCTTAGAAGAACTTAATAATATACCTGCTTATTTGACTGCTGAAGAAATTGCGAAAGAGCTTCAAGATGGACGTCATGATTTACGTGATAAAGTAATTTTTACAATCGATGGCATTGATACTAAAGATATTGATGATGCTATTTCAATTGAAATTGATGATAATAGATTATATCATTTAGGAGTACATATTGCCGATGTATCTTATTATGTAAAGGAAGGTAGTAAACTAGATGAAGAAGCTTATAAAAGGGGTACTTCTGTTTATCTTGTTGATAGGGTTCTTCCTATGCTACCACATAAGTTATCAAATGGCATATGTTCTTTAAATGAGAATGAAGATCGCTTTGCTTTTTCAGTTGAAATGACAATCGATAATCAAGGAAATGTTGTTAATTATGAAATCTTTCCATCAATTATTCGAAGTCGTAAGAAAATGAATTACGATGATGTTAATAAAATTTTAGAAGATAAAGTAATTCCAAATGGCTATGAACCTTATGCGGATACTTTAATATTGATGGAAGAACTATCAAAAATATTAAGAAAGAAAATGGTTGATAGAGGTTATATTGAATTTGAAAGTTCGGAAGCTAAAATTGAAGTTGATGAAAATTGTCATCCGATAGCTATTAAAGCACGCGAGCAAAGAACGGGTGAAGAACTTATCGAAAACTTTATGATCGCAGCGAATGAAACGGTTGCTAGTTCGATTTTTTATAAGAATTTACCTGGTATATATCGTGTTCATGATAAACCTGATGAAAAAAGACTTATGGAATTTTTGAAATTTTTATCATTGCGAGGATATGTTGTAACTGGTAAAAATAAAATTAAAAGCTCTAAAGATTTACAAAAAATACTTGAGCAAATTGATAAAGATGGAGAAATACGCATCTTACATGATATGGCTATCAGATGTCAGGCCAAAGCTATTTATTCAGATATAAATATTGGTCACTTTGGCTTAGGAAGTAAGTGTTATAGTCATTTTACTTCACCAATTAGAAGATATCCTGATTTGATTTTACATAGATTAGTTAAAGATTATAATTATCATTATAGTGAAGAAATTATTAGTAAAAGAAAAAGTGAACTCGGTATGCAAGCTGAACATACTTCGGAAAGAGAAGCATCGGCGCAAAACTGTGAGCGAGACGTCGATAAAATGAAAAAGGCGGAATATATGGAAGACCATATTGGCGAAATATATAAAGGTGTTATCTCTGGTGTATACGAGTTTGGTATTTTTGTTCAACTTGATAATACGGTTGAAGGCTTGATTAAACCAGAAGATTTAGGAAGAGATTACTTTACATATAATAAAGATTTAATGGCTTTAATTGGCAAGAGAACAAATAAAAAATATTCTTTTGGCGATGATGTTACCGTTCGGGTAATTGGGGCTAGTAAAGAAAATAGTACCGTTGATTTTGAAATTTATCGCTTAGAAGAAAAAAAGAAAGCATAAATATTAAGTAGTAGTGAGGTATTAAAATGAAGAAAAAAGGAAAAAATGTCAGAAAGAGAAGAAAACTTCGTATTGACCGAATTATCATCCTTGTTCTTGTAGTGGGTGGTTTGGCTTTAGGAGGTTACTTTTTAGTTGATAAGGTGTTAGTTAAAAAGTCTAATTCTGACAAAGAAGTAAAAGAAGAAGAGCCAAAGAAAGAAGTTGAAAGAGAAGATACTTTATCATTAGTTATGATTGGTGATAATTTAATTCATTCGAGTGTTTATTACGATGCTAATAAGAATGCTGGGTATAATGGTTATGATTTTAAGCCAATGATTACTTATATTAAAGATAAAGTTCAAGACTATGATTTAGCATACTATAATCAAGAGACAATTCTTGGAGGAACAGAAATTGGCTTAAGTGATTATCCGGCTTTTAATTCTCCTTATGAAGCGGGAGATGCTATGATCGATGCTGGCTTTAATTTGGTTAGCTTGGCCACTAATCATACGATAGATCGGGGTGAGCAAGCCGTAATTAATTCTTGTAATTATTGGAAACAGCATGAAGATGTTCTTGCAGTCGGTAGCTATTGTTCTTTTGAAGATCGAGATGCAATTCAAATTAGAGAGAAAAATAATATTACTTATACAATGCTTAATTATACGTATGGAACGAATGGTATCCCTGTTCCTAGTGGTAAGGAATATTTAGTTAATGTTTGGCCAATGGACAATGGTGCTGGATATGGTGTTGGCTACGAAGGATATAAGGAACAAGTTAAGGAAGATATCGAAAAAGTTCGTGATAAAGTTGACGTTCTTATTGTCGCTATGCACTGGGGCGTTGAATATACACATGTTCCAACGTCATATCAAAGGGATGCTGCCGAATATTTAGCATCTTTAGGAGTTGATATTATAATTGGTACACATCCTCATGTTATTCAGCCTGTTACTTGGATTGGTGATACTTTAGTAGTTTATTCGTTAGGTAACTTTTTGTCAGCTCAAGAGACAAGTGATGACTATAATAAAATGGTCGGTCTTATGAGTTCAGTTAAAATTACTAAAAAGACTAAAGGTGACGATGTTTCAATAAGTCTAAGTGACGTCAATAATGAGTTACTTTTTACTTATTACAGTGGTTGGAGAAACTTTAAAGTAGTACCTTTTTCAAGCCCTGACATCGGTAACTATAATTATGATTATCAAAGACTATATAATAAATATAGTGCTGTCGTAAAGAATATGGATGAGAGTATGCCGGTCGTAGCTTTAAGTGGTGAGTAAGGAATTACTCACTTTTCATATTAAGAAGATGGTGTTATAATAAGTTATGAGGTGAAAACCATGGAAATATTAAATCGTAAAGCTAGATATGATTATGAAATACTAGATACTTATGAAGCTGGTATGGTTTTAACAGGAACGGAAATTAAATCGATTAGACAAGGGAGAGCTAATATTAAAGATAGTTATGCTATTGTAAGAAATGATGAGCTTTATTTACTTAATACTCATATATCTTTATATGATGAGGGAAATAGATTTAATCATGAAGAGACGCGCACGAGAAAATTACTTATGCATAAAAGAGAAATATTAAAAATAAAAGATAAAATTAATATTGAAGGATTTACTTTAATTC
>CANRJI010000070.1 GCA_947630885.1 uncultured Bacilli bacterium | reverse complement strand
GTAACATAATATTAATATAATTTAAGTGACCTTTAATGCCATCGTCATTGCGAAAAATTTTTATTCTATTTTACTGAAAAATTTATAAACGACTTGAAAAAACCAAAAAATTATAGTATCATTATATTAGAGTAGGAAAAAAGAAATAAAAAGAGGGTGTATAAAATGAAGATGAATAAAGAAGTAGTTATGGTTAGACTAACTGATATCATTCCTAATAGATTTCAACCACGACTTGCTTTTGATGAAGAGGCTCTTAACGAATTAGCCGATTCCATAAAACAACATGGAATTATTCAGCCCTTAATTCTTCGTGATTTAGGCAATAAATATGAAATAATCGCTGGTGAAAGAAGATATAAAGCTGCGACTATTGCGGGTTTAACAGAAGTTCCTGCTATCGTTGGCTCAATGGATGATCAGACAAGTGCTATATTAGCCTTAATTGAAAATATTCAAAGAAAAGACTTGTCAGCTATCGAAGAAGCTAAGTCATATCAAAAAATCCAAGAAATGGGCAGTATGACACAAGAAGAATTGGCAAAGAGGATGGGTAAAGCACAGTCGACTGTAGCTAATAAGATGCGTCTTTTAAGTTTAACTAATGAAGTTCAAATGGCCCTTATGAATAACTTAATATCTGAAAGACATGCTAGGTGCTTACTTCAAATAAAAGATGAAGATAAACAGAAAGAAGTATTAAATAAAATAATAAGTGAAAGAATGAATGTTAGAGATACTGATGATTATATCAAAAACGTTTTAGGAATTAATAAAGATGTATCCCCAGTTAAATCAGAACCATCAGTAGACACTCCTACTGCTTCTACTGAAGGCCTTTCAAATAATAACGAAGTTACACCTATTCCTCTTGTAGTACCTTCTGCTGAAGAAGTTAAAGAGGAAATTCCTAACCCAGTAGAATTAGAAGTAAATATGCCTTTTTCTAAAGTAGAGGAAGTTAAAGTAGGAGAGCCACAAAGCCCTGCCCCTGGTAAACCAGAAAATCCCAATGTTTATGCTCAAAGTAATAATGTTGACTTTGTTGACATAACAAGTCTAAATGATGCTAAAGGCTCTGATTTGCCTAATCAGCCAGTTGAAGCTCCTGTACCAGATTCAGAGCTCCCACCTAAAGTAGATATTCCAGTAGTTGAACTTCCTAATATTGATAATTTTACTAGTTTAAATGAAGAGGAAAAACTTTCTGATAATGAAAATAATAATTCAGCTGAGAGTAGTTTGTTAAAAATTAAACTAGCAACTGCCATTAAAGTAGTAAATGATTCTGTCGAAGAAATGAAAAAACTTGGATATAATGCTGAAGTCCAAGAAATAGATAATCCTCAAGAGTATCAAATTATTATTAAAGTCAATAAATAAGAATAAAAAAATAAAAAATCACTCATAATCAAATAGAAAGGGTGATTTTTTTATGAAGAAAGTCATATTAATTTTAACTTTAATTACCATATTTTTAATATATAATAATATGAAAAAAGACACCGTTGTCATTCCTGATAGTGCTATCAGATTGCGAGTTATACCAAATAGTAATTCTACTCTTGATCAAAATATGAAACTAAAAGTAAAAGATTATTTAGAAAAAAATACCTATCTTCTTCTCCAAGATGAAGATGATATTGTTACTGCAAGAGAAACAATTAAACAAAGCATTCCCATTATTGAACAAAATATATCTCAAATATTTGCCCAGAATAATTATGATATGGATTACAAGGTAGACTATGGCTATAACTACTTTCCTGAAAAAGAGTATCGCGGCATAAAATATGAAGAAGGATATTATGAATCAATGATTATAAGTATTGGAAATGCTGAAGGAGACAATTGGTGGTGTGTATTGTTTCCTAATTTGTGCTTGGTCGATTTACAAAATACCAAAGATAACGAATACAGATCTTGGATTGCCGAGACGATAAACAAAATATTTTAATTAGAAGAGCATATAATTAGATAGGTGATTTTGTTGAAAATACTAACCATATTTTTAATCGCAGTAAGTCTATCTATGGATGCTTTTTCTTTAGCTTTAATATATGGAACCCAAGGAATTAATAAAAAAAATAAATTTATTTTATCCTTAATAGTGGGTGTTTATCATTTTTTAATGCCTTTATTAGGACTTAGCCTCGGTACATTTGTCACCAAAATGCTAATAATTAATACAAATATATTAGTAGGAGTTATCTTATCTGCTATAGCAATTGAAATGATTATTTCTAGTTTCAAGAAAGAAGAAGAAAAGTTTCTTAATAGTCTGCCAGGATATTTATTATTTGGCCTTTCTGTCAGTATTGATAGTTTTACAACCGGAATCGGGCTTCCCGCTTTAACAACTAATTATTTACTTTCATCAACTATTTTTTCATTAACAAGTTTTGCTTTCACTTTTCTAGGACTTAATCTAGGCAATATTTTAAATCAAAAATGTGGCAAAGTATCAACTACTATTGGAGGATCCATCTTGTTTATTTTAGGAATAATCTATATTTTTAAATAAGCCGTAAACAACTTGTCAATCAAAACAAAACAAGTTGACTAAATTGCTCATAGGTATTAAAATAAAGATGGATAATTACCTAAAGGAGGACTTTATGGCTAAAATAAAAATAGAAGGAAAGCATATCTTAACAGGCGAAGTTCCAATAAGTGGATCGAAAAATAGTGCAGTAGCCCTCATTCCCGCAGCCATACTATGTGATGAAGAAGTAAAAATTAGTAATGTTCCAAATATTTCTGATATTGATTCCCTTGAAGAAATATTAAGTTGCTTAAATGTTAAAGTAAGCCGTGATGAAAATACTTTAACGATTGACTCATCAAAGATGATTAATAGAGAAATTCCCGAAGAAATGACCAAAAAATTACGTGCTTCATATTATTTTATGTCCTCATTATTAGGAAAGTATAAACACGTTGAAATGTATTTTCCTGGTGGTTGCACAATAGGCGAAAGACCAATAGATCAAACCTTAAAAGGCTATCGTGCTCTAGGTGCTACCGTCATCGAAGATGGTGACCATTATACCATTGATGCTAAAGAACTAGTTGGATCTCGTGTCTATCTCGATATGCCAAGTGTTGGAGCCACTATAAATACTATGCTCGTGGCTGTCAGAGCCAAAGGCAAAACAATTATTGAAAATGTCGCTAAAGAGCCAGAAATTGCTAATGTTGCTACTTTTTTAAATAATATGGGAGCCAAAATAAAAGGTGCGGGAACTGATACCATTACCATAACTGGTGTTAATTACTTGCATCGTTCTTTCCATGAAGTTATTCCTGACCGTATTGAAGCCGGTACCTTTGTTATTTTAGGCTGTTTACTTGGCGAAAATCTAAAAATAAAAAATGTCATTCCTTCTCATATTGAAGCCTTAACTTCCAAACTTATCGAAGCTGGCGCCAATATTCAAATAGGTGATGATGAAATAATAGTTAATCGTTGTGAAAAATATCGTGCTGTCAAAATCAAAACATTGCCATATCCAGGTTTTCCAACCGATCTTCAACAGCCCATTATTCCTTTCTTAACCCAGTGTACAGGTGTAAGTACTGTCGAAGAGACAATTTATGAAAATCGTTTTCAAAATATTCCCGACACTATTCTTATGGGAGCGGATATCCTTGTCAAAAATAATCGTCTAGCTAAAATAAAAGGAGTAACTCCACTGTATGGAGCCGATGTCTCCGCGACTGACTTGCGAGGAGGAGCCTCAATGCTTATCTGTGCTCTTATTGCAGAAGGAACAACAACCATTGATAACATTAAATATATCTTAAGAGGCTATGACGATATATGTCAAAAATTATCTAATATAGGTGCTAAAATAGAATTAATATAAATATACTTTATTAGGAGGACTAATGAAGAAAGTATTTATAATATTAATTCTTTTTCTTTCGTGCTACTTTATATATAATAAAACCATAAATAAGAAAGTTTATTATTTAACTATTGGCGACGCCTTATCCCGTGGTACTAATGAATATGGTATTGTATCTCATGGCTATAGTGACTATATTAAAGAATACTTTGAAGAAAATAAACTTTTAGAAGGTTATAATAAAACATATACCAATAACGATTATCGTATTATTGATATCATAAATATTTTAGAATATAATGAGAAAAAAGATGATTACTCACTTAGTCGTTTGATTAAAAAAGCCGATATCATTACCATATCATTAGGTATGAATGAAATATATTATAAATTAGAAAAAAATAACCAAAATATATATACCTATATCGATAGTATGATAAATAATTATAATAAAGTCCTCGAGTACATAAATCGCTTTCACCACGATAAAGTTTATGTCCTAGGATATTATAATGTCTTAAATACCAATAATGATGCCTTCTCTTATGCCAATTACAAATTAAAAGAAATATGCCAAAAACATAATTTTATCTATGTAGAATTATCAGATACATTAACAAATAATCCCCATTATTTTTCGAAGCCAAAAACCTTTATTCCTAATAATCAAGGATATGAAAAAATTTCCCAAATAATAGTTGAAAATTTAAAAAATACCTGATATAATATGCTATGTAATTTTATTACTATGACTTTTGTCATGGCGGAAGGAGAGAAAAATGAAAAAGAATATTCATCCAAAAAGTTATAATACAACCGTAACATGTGCGTGCGGTAATACTTTTGAAACAGTTTCAACTGTTGAAAATATTCAAGTCGAGGTTTGCTCGAAATGTCACCCTTTCTATACAGGAAAACAAAACCTAAGTTCTAAAAAGGGACAAGTTGAAAAATTCAATAAAAAATTTGGATTTAGTAGCGAAAAATAATGTGATTCATTCACATTTTTTTAATTTACTTCTTTATTTATAAGTGTTATAATTATTACGGGGAATATCAGTATGAAGAAGAAATTAAAAAATATATTAAAGAAAATAAAAGAAGATTATTTATTTGAAGTTATCTTTGTCTTTTCTAATTTACTAAACGACTTAATTTTACGTATCGTAACAGTAAGAAATGGTTTTAGCCCAGCACCTATATTAATGGAATTATTCTTTTTAACTAATATATCGCTTATTGGACTAGCCTTCAAAAAAGAATCTAGGCCAAAATTTTTTATTACTTTATCCGTTTTATTTAACGTTATTTGTATTA
>CANRJI010000069.1 GCA_947630885.1 uncultured Bacilli bacterium | reverse complement strand
TTTGATTCAAAAGAAAAGCCTATTTTCAATAAAAAATAAACTTTTTTTATTTTTTTATCTACGGAAGTCGGGTTATAACATAAAATAAAAAAATATAGCCTATTAAAGCTATATTATTTACAATATGGAATTAATCCCATAAATCTTGCTCTTTTAACTTCTTCTGCCACATGTCTTTGATGTTTAGCACAAGTTCCAGTAAATCTTCTTGGTAATATTTTACCATTATCACTAATATATTTTGAAATAATTTCAACATTTTTATAATTAACTGGTTTCCCTAAACACATATGACATACTTTTTTTCTTCTTTTACGAAATTCTGCCATGTTTATCCTCCTTTTTAGAATGGTAAATCATTATCGCTAATTTCTATTGAATCGCCAAAAGCTTCAAAAGGATCCTTTTCCACTGATACAGATTCAGTTTGAACAGCCTCTTCTTGTACAGGTGGTTCAGGCAAATTATTAAAGTTTGCCTCAGAATTACTAGTGCCTTTAGCATCTAAAAAACTAACATTATTTACTAATACTTCTGTAACGTATACTTTTTTACCATTATTATCATCATAGTTTCTCGTTTGAATTCTGCCATCTACCGCAATTTGGTTACCCTTCTTTTGGTATTTAACTAAATTCTCAGCTTGTTTATCCCAAACAACACAGTTAATAAAATCTGCTTCTCTCTCCCCATTAGCATTTGTATATGTTCTATTTACCGCTACTGAAAATTGACATACATTTCTACCAGTAGGTGTTGTTCTAAGTTCAGGATCTTTTGTTAATCTTCCAATCAGAATTGCTTTATTCATAAACTACTCTCCTTATTTATCTAAATTTATAATTAGATGTCTAACAACAGTCTCATCAAGTCTAGCTACTCTGTCAAATTCTTTAACTGCCTTATCATCATTAGCTTCAATATTATACAAAAAGTAATATCCAGACTTAAATTTATTTATCTCATAAGCAAATTCTTTTTGACCTAATTCCTTAGATAAAGTAATTTTAGCCTTACGATCTGTTAACACCTTCTCTAAGTTCTTTACTGTATTTTTAACAGTATTTTCATCAATATCAGGTCTTACGATAAACATAATTTCATAGTTTCTCATTTCTACACCTCCTTTTGGACTAAACGGCCCTTACGGGCAAGGAGCTTTCGCTCACCAGTATTATAGCAGTTTTAAAAACAGAAGTAAATACTTTTTTTCAAAATTAACCTCTATAAATTTCATACCATTCTTTAAGCTTTGAACCAGCATTTTTAAGAAGCTCCTTAATAAATTCCCAAGTAATTTTACATACGCTCTTTATATCAGAAAAAATTTCTTTAACTTTAACACAACCTTCAGCATTATTTTTACAAACTTCCGTTGAAATATCTAAGTATGAAGTAACAAGTTTGCCTTTAATATTATCATAAATACCACTTGCAGTTGAAGATATTGTCTCTTTATAATTAGGAAATAACTCATCTAACTTACTATCCATTTTCAAAGCAGCCGCTATAACCTTAATTTTTGCCATATCCGTAAGTTCATTAAAAGTATACCCCTTAATTTCTTTATCATAAAAAATAAAGTCAATTATCGTAACAAAATATTCTTTAAATTTTTCTTTAAAAGTACTACTTTGATTAACTTCTGTTTCCATATTTTCAAAATAAGCTACAACATCATCTTCTGTACTATCAATATAGTCAAAATCCGAAGAATTATTCTCATTATTTTGATTACTATTAGATTCTTGATTACCAGTTTGTTCATTATTATTTGTTTGATTACCATTATCATCTTCTAAATCATTAGATTCATCTTGTTTATCATTATCTGTATCACTAGAAGATTCATTTGTATTTACATTACTATCAGTATCTATTAAAAGTCTTTCTCCACTATCTTTAGGACTAATATCAAAGAAGAAGAAAAGTGCTATTCCTCCTAATAACAAAACACCAACAATAACTGACAAAATAATAATCCATAACTTCTTTTTATCCATTTTTACCACTACCTAATTATCTTTTCTTTAACGTTTTAACATGTCTATCTACTTTTGCAATCTCAGCATCTGTTAAATAACTATGTTCATATACTCTTGGATATATTTCATAAGCATTAGGCTTATATCCCGCTGCATCTAGATTTTTAAAGTATCCTCTCATTGTCGTACAACACTGATAAAGTTTCCCATCAATAACAAATTCTACCCAAGTATGAGCTGTTCCTGACGAAATATGCCCATCAACAGTAACCGCATCAACTCGCATATCAGAATTATTTAAAAGAATTGCCATCAATCTAGCTTGTCCTTCACAAACACCACATCTATATTCATAAGTTCCATAAGGCCTAGATTCCCACTCAGTAGGAGACCTTTTTAAATACATAACGCCGTCTTTACCAATAATAGTTTGATTCCAAGCATAACCAATATTTAATTTATCTCTATCAAATAAATAATGATAAGCAAGATATACTTTATCAAAATCCGTCAAATGATCAAAATAATATCCACTACTAATCATATCGGAATAATTTCTAATAACATCTTTCAATTTATCAGTATCATCTAACACTTGACTAGAAACTTTACCACGTAAACGAGCAAGTACATAATCAGGCTGCCATACTAATTTCTCTTCTGGAATAATTATCGTTCCTTGAGCCTTCTCAAGCATTAAATTTTTTTCACTTGCCGCATTTCTATCAACTGTCATCCTAAGTTCAGTAACAGTGCCATGTCTCCATCTAAATTTTTCCATATAATAATTATATACTGGCAATGTTGTATCAGATAATTCAAATTTAACTTTTAAAAAGTTTGCCCCATTAAGTGATTCTAAAAGTCTCCTTCTATATTTAATATCTTCCGTATTACGAATATTTTCTTCATCATATATTGTACAGTTTAAAGGACAATCAAAAGAAAGTTTCTTAAGACGATCTATAATTGCACCAAGCTTATCAATAGAAACCTTCACCTCTATACATTTATTCATTTCAAAACCTGGTAACGCAGGATGAACTTTAGTCACAAATATATTTCTTCTTATTACTTTATCAAATTTATCCCCCATATTTAATCACCCTAACAGCACCAAATAGTACCTCATAAACGTCTAAAATTCTACCATATTTAAAGGATTTTGTCAAATTTTTGCGCTCTAAAAAATCTTGACAATCACTTCATAATCAAGTATTATATCTAATACGCAAAGGAGAACAAAAAATGACTAAACAAAATTATATATTTATTGGATCACCTATTATTACTAAAGAATTATTTAGAAAAGTTTTAAGGTCCTTAAATAATTACAGTTGTAAACCCAATGGTGGCTTGTGGGCATCAAAATATACAAGTCCATATCATATAAGTGATTGGTATTCATATCTTATCGATAAAAAAGAAATTGCTTTTTACAAAAATTTAAGTTCTGCTTCCATGTTTACTCTTAAAGATGATGCCAATATTCTCGTAATAAATGACTATGAAACAGTTCTAAATTTAATTGCTAAATTCCCCTCTATCCATCAAAAATTATCTTATTATGAATCTCCAGAAATTCCTGTAGAGCAAAAAATATTTAGTTTTGAAGAATTAACAAAATATTATGATGGAGTATATGTTGATTACGATCATTTTAGATTCTCCAATAGCACAGATATTTTTAATAGCTGGAGTGTTAATAGTTTACTTTTATTTAACCTCGATTGTATTGAAAGTTTTAGTCCAGTTAGTATTGATTTTGACATAAGTAAATTTTTTAGCACCAGATTTTATCTTCCACACCTAGATATCGACAACATTAAAGAATCTAAAAAAGTTGAAAAGCCAAGTGAAGAACATAGTAAGTTAGAAATAATAACAAAAGAAATGTTTCTTGAAAGAATGGACGATTATTACAATTATCAGTTTGAAGATTATGACGAATATTTTAGCACATTAACAGGTAATGCCAATTTATGCACTCAAAAAATTATTGAAAGTGAGAAACAACTATTGCATAATATTATCTTAAATTTAGCAAATTACAATTTAAAAATAAGTGATGAAATAGTCGCTCGAAATATTGTACTAAATTATTTATCACAATATCTTGATTCTGACGCCAAAAGAATAAGTTCACTCCCAAAGTCAAAAGTTAAAACACCAAAATATTATAAATGCTAAAATATTTGTATAATTAAAAATTTAATGGTATAATCATTAGCGGAAAGAAGGAAAATTATATGAAAGATATAATTATTGATACATTACTTGACACTGCTAAAATAGTACCATTTCTTTTTGTTGCTTTTTTAATAATTGAATTAATTGAACATAAATTAAATAATAAAAATATTCTTACCAAATCAAAAAAATATAGTGTCATTTTAGGTTCTTTCCTCGGTATTATACCTCAATGTGGCCTATCAGTAATTGCTACTAATTTATATATAACTAGAATTATAACCTTAGGCACACTTATATCTATTTACTTATCAACAAGTGATGAAATGTTACCAATCTTAATATCAGAACATGCTAGTTTTTCTTTAATAGCCGAAATATTAATTATAAAATTTATTTTAGGGATTTTTTATGGAAGTATAATTGATTTAATCCTAAAGAAAAGAAAAAGAAACGAATCAGAAAATTACCAAATATGTGACCATGATCATTGTCACTGTGAAGACGGTATCATTAAACCAACAATTAAACATACTATAAATATTACTTTATTTATGCTTATTATTACTTTCCTTTTAAATATCATTTTTGCTTATCTAGGAGAAGAATTTTTATCAAAGATTTTCCTTAAAGGATCTATCTTTGCACCACTAATATCTAGTCTTATCGGATTAATACCAAACTGTGGTGCAAGTGTCATTTTAACCGAATTATATATAAACAATACTATCAACATATCATCACTAATAAGTGGTCTCCTAACAGGAAGTGGAACTGCTTTAATTATTTTATTTAAAGAAAACCATAATCTTAAAGAAAATTTTTCTATTTTAATATTATTATATTTATTAGGATCTCTTTCCGGAATAATTATTGAATTATTTGAAATACTAATATAATATATTTCTCTAATTAGTTGGCTAATAACTATCCTTAATCACAATTTTTCAACATAAAACTGTTGACATAAACTCAAATTTATAGTATATTTATTATGCCTACTGATGCAGGTGTAGTTTAATGGTAGAACCTCAGCCTTCCAAGCTGACTGCGTGAGTTCGATTCTCATCACCTGCTCCAGTGACGTTTCTGTTCGAACTTTTATAGTTTGAACTTAACATATATAATCAATCCGTTCGGGTTGATTTTT
>CANRJI010000068.1 GCA_947630885.1 uncultured Bacilli bacterium | reverse complement strand
CTTTTCAATCATTACTCCATTAATATTAGTTCCATTTTGAAGCATATCTTCAAGATTAATAAGATCGCAGTTATGAAGAGCATTTTGCGCAAAATAATCAGCATCATGAAAATGGATAATACCATCATCATGTGCCGTTACAATATCTTCGGGAAGTAAAAATCTTCTCGTAATATCAGTACTAGTAATACCCGCTAGATAATCTCTTTGAGTCGTAACAACTTTAGCATTTTTATTTGAATTTTCGGTATTCCAATACTCATTTTCACCATCAATTAATTCTTTAATAGCTAAATCAGTCGTATTACTCTTTCTTACTAACTCTCTCGTATAACGATAAGTAATATATTTTTTAGCAAGTTCATATTTTCCAATTGACATAAGTTTCATTTCAATAATATCTTGAATATCTTCGACAAGAATTCTCTTCTTACCGAGTTTTTCAATATACTTAATTATATTTTTAATTTGAATGCTCGAAGCTTGTTCCTCTTCTTCAACCTCTGCATTCGCTTTCATTATCGCTTGTTCAATCTTTTCTGGGCAATAATCAACCATGTGCCCATCACGTTTAATTACTTTCATTTCATCTACCTCTTTCCTATTTTGACAACACAAGTATAGCATAATTTATTTAAATACCATTGTTGCAATTGCAACAATTTTAAAAATATGATATTATTTTTACAAGAGGTGTAAAGTGAATAATTTATTTGAAAATATTAGCGATAAAAATAAGGAAAAGCTTCTCAAATTTCTTGAAGCAACAACGCTTAATTTACCTAAAAATTATAGCGTTTTAAAGTTCATAACCGAAACGGATATCATCGGTATCATCGAATCGGGAAAAGCCCAAATTATTAAGACCGATTATAATGGCAATCAAATAATAATCGAAGACTTAGAAGAAGGAAGTATTTTTGGTAATACTATTTCTCTTATCTCAGGTGATGAATACGATATTATTACTAAAGAAGAAACAAAAGTAACAATTATCGACTATAAAAGACTTCTTTCTCTCGATGATACCAAATTAAACTACTATAATGATTTTATCAAAAATCTTCTTACCATCGTCATGAAAAAAATCAAAGAAAAGAATGAACGTATTGAAATACTAAGTAAAAAAACCATTCGTAATCGCTTACTTGAATACTTTCATATCAGCACTCAAAAAACAGGGTCAAAAATTATTTATCTTCCTTTTAGTTATACTGAACTTGCAGACTTTCTTGCCATAGACCGAAGCGCCATGTCAAGGGAAATAAAAAACCTCAAAAATGAGGGTTTTATTAAAACTACCAAAGGCAAAATTACGCTTTTGTACTAATGTTCTAAATCTTCACTGCCAAATGGATAAGGACATAACTTTCTAACCGTATAAACTTTTTTATCTCCATCATTACTGTATAGTATTATCTCATCGTCAGGAGCAAAAAATTCATTTATCATCTGACGACATAAAAAACAACTAGTCGATTCCTCATCTCGATCACACATAACATATAATTTACTAAAATCACCTTTTTTATAACCATTAGCAATTGCCGAAGTAATCGCTACTTGTTCAGCACAAATTGAAGCACCATAAGAAGCATTTTCAACATTGACTCCTCCAAAAGTCTTACCATCTTTCATAAGACAAATCGAAGCTACTCTAAATTTTGAATAAGGACTATAACTATTTTCTAAAAGTCTCTTTAAGTTCTCTTCCATTTTTCTTTCCTACCTTTCAATTCCGTATGAATTAAGAAGTTCATCTTGCATAGCAAACATTTCTTTTTCTTCTTCTTCCTCCATATGATCATAACCTAATAAATGAAGTAATCCATGTGTTGCTAAAAAACATACTTCTCTTTCCTTTGAATGACCGTATTCCTTTGCTTGTTCATAAGCAACATCGATAGCAATATAAATATCTCCTAATAATCGAAAATCTTCATAGACAATATCTTTATTATCTTCAAGAGCAAATGATATAACATCAGTTACTCTATCAGTATGTCGATACTCTCTATTAATCTCATGAATTTCTTCATTACTTACAAATATTATATTAAATATTGCCTTCTCTAATCCTAATTTTTTTGTTACAAACTTCATATATTTTTTAAGATTTTTTATTTCGGCAATATCACGATCTAACGTATTAAAAACTTCAAACATATTTTACCCCCATATCATAAATATATTCATATTAAAAGAATACAAAATAGCAAGTACTAATAAGACAATAATTAAAATATCTAGTACCGTATCATTTCTAAATAGTTTTATTTTACTTCTAATTGCATCAACTCCCACAAAAGCAAGAAAGCCAATTATTCCACCAACTAAATTTAAAATAATATCATCAATATCAAATACTCTTCCAATATAGTATTGAACGCTTTCAATTGTCAAACTTGTAATAACTGTTAAAATCGTTATAACTCCTAATTTTTTATTATCGAGAAAATACGAAGCCAAAAATCCATAAGGAATAAATAAAACAATATTTCCCATGACATTTTTAAAAAACTTATCTGAACCGATACTATATCTAAAAATTTCCTTAAAAGGAACAAAATTAGAAACTCCATAATTTATATCTTGAAAAGTAACGACATGAAATAAACACAAAATATATACGATAGCTATCAAATATATCAATTCTCTATGTAATAAAAACTTTTTATGTTTTGTTACTAAATATGTAATTCTAAGACTACATACTATTACTAAAATAATAATTAGCATTGGCCAAATATCAGGTATCACATCCATAAAAACATTCTTAATCATAACTCCTCCTTCACTCTTTTTACCACTAACAACATTATATAATAATGAAAAACATAAGTCAATATCTTAGGTCAAAAATAAATACATTTGTTCGTTAAAAATAAAAGATAAAAAATACCATTATCTGGTATTTTATTTAATTATCTATATCGTATTTATCTAAATCTTCCGCTATCTCAAGTTGTGACTTAATAATATTTACTACTCTATTTTTATAAACAGTAATATTCTTTTTTAAGAGAGCCGCTTCATGTTCTGTTTTTTCCGCTGTCAAAAGAGCTTCATGAACAATTGAATTAGCATTATTACGTGCTTCTTCGACAATCATATTGGCTTCTTCTCTTGCTAGAGACTTAATTCTATCTGACGTTTGTGAAGCCGCAAGTATCGCCTCACTAAGCTTTACTTCTTCGGTCTTTTCACTTCTAAGTCTCTCCTCTAATGAAGAGATTTTCATCTGTAATATCGTATTTTCATTATTTAACTTTTCCAATCTTTTAATCACGACATCGATAAACCTATTGACTTCATCGACATTGTATCCTTCGGAAACAATCGTAAACCTCTTCATAAGTCACCTACCGTTTTTCTACCATTCTAAATCTTGTTCGTTTTTCTTCTTTCCTTTATCTTCTTCTTCCGTTATTGACCCTTCAACATTAACATTCTTTGGAGTACATAAGAATATACCTCCACCAATTTTCTGAAGGTCGCCACCAATAGCATAAACTGTACCACTTAAAAAATCGACAATTCTTTTAGCTTGATCTGGTGTTACTCTCTTCATATTGACAACAACCGTATTTCTCTTCTTTAAATGATCAGCAATCTGTTGACTTTCCGAATATGCACGAGGTTCCAAAAGAATCATTTTACCACTTCCAGCGGCTAATTTATCAACATCATAGTATTCATCTTCATTAGGCTCGTCCATTACTTCTTCAGTAACAAATTTTTTTAACTTACTTAGTGCCATACATATCTCTCCTATTCTTACTTAATTTTATCATAGTTTTTTTTAAAATACAATAATTTTTTAATTATTCTTAAGTCATAATCAAAATATTACTTTTCACAGTTAATTCCCAAAGCGGCATATGTAAATTCTTTGCTACTACAATCATAGGTTACTGTAACTATTCCATCCTCACTTATTTCTTCATCAGTCACTGGATTTATAAGCTTTGTATCTCTTAAATCACCAGACTCAATTAGTGTCCTAAATTTAATATTTTTAGTATTATTAGGACTATCGCATTCAAATCCAAGACTATATTTATTATTAGTAACATACATTTTAGCCGCCGTTTCAATACTCTTTTTCAAATTTTCACACGACCTCTTATTATTTTCACCGACAAGAACTAAAACACTCGGAGCTAGTATAAGCGTAACAATAGCCACAATTGCTATAACTAAAATAACCTCAATAAGGGTAAAACCACTTCTCTTTACTAACCTTTTCATAACTATTCTCCTCAATTTTGCAACTCTTGATTATATTCTTCTTCAATATCGTTAGCAATTATTTCAATACGATCTTTTCTTGAAGATAATATTGCCAAATAAGAAGCCACTAAAAGAACAAATAAGATAAGAAGTCCATATAATACTGCTGTTATAGCAAACCCTTTGTTATTAATCTTCATATCTTATCACTCCCTTAATAAGAAATAACTTCTTTATTCGTATCAATTAATTTAGCACTATCTTCTTTTTTAATAACAATTCTATCCTTATCGCCATCAGATATATATCTGTTATTTTCTAAATTAGTAAAGACCATCTGAATATCAAATTCTTTACCATTATTATCATATGCTCTACATCTTTTAAGAAAAGTTATATCAAATGTTTTATCAAAGCAAGATACTTCCGGTTCCCATCCAACGCGAAGTGCCGACTCTGTCGTATAAGAAGATCCTTCATAACTTCCCTCTAAAACATATTGATAATTACTATGATCTTTTGCATAAGGACTACCAAAAGGTAAAGCCACAATTTTTACATATTTTCCTGGTATAATTTCTTCTAATTTATTGTAAACATAACTTATTTCTTCCTGTACTCTTGAAGAAGTAGCACTTTTTATATCGAGATGTGTTCTCGTATGATTACCGACATCATATCCATTATCAACGAGCCATTTAAGAATCTTTTCATTATAAGTTGGCTGTTCAAATAAACCACCATTGACAAAAAAGGTTGCTGTAACTGGAACGTCAGGATGTTTCTTTTTAAATTCCTCCAAAATTCCTACCGCAGAATTTTTATCGATAATAATTTCTCCCTTGTCATCTAATCCTGTAACTTTAATATTATCGACATTACCATCATCAAAAGTAAGAATAATTGGACTTTTCCCATACTCGGTATCAATATTTCCATGAATATAATCATTTAATCTAACCATTCGATAACCATTTTCATAATAGAACTCTATTTCTGCATCCTTATTTATATTAATATTAAATTTATAGTAATGTGAAATTTCAGTTTGCAAAATAAATAAAGCTTTTAATAATTTATAAAATTTATTTGCTTCTTTCAAATT
>CANRJI010000067.1 GCA_947630885.1 uncultured Bacilli bacterium | reverse complement strand
CCGCCTGCTCTGATTCATATTTAAAGCCAAGAGCTTTTTTAATTTCAACAAGATCCATGAACTCTTTAATTGTTAAAATAGGAACTTTAAATACGCGTGACATGACTTCATCATAATCGTATTCTTTAAATAGTTTTGGTATTATTTTAATACTTTCGATAACATCGAGTTTATCATTTTTGAAAGAAAAATATTTAAAGGCAGGAGCCGCGAGAACTAATTTTTTTACTTCAGGATATTTATGGGCAAGGTGAGCGGCGATAACACCACCCATACTATGACCGATAAGATAGATTTTTTTATAGCCATGATTTATTAACTTTTCGATTTTCTTTTCAGCGGCTTTAATCCAGTCATCTTTGGTAACTTTATTTATAATAAGTTTTTCATGACCAGGAAGAGTAAAAGTATAAACATCAAAACCTTTAATCATTTCTAAGTCATTTGGTAATTCGCCATAGTCATAAGAGCCACCGGCAAACCCATGAATTAATAAAATGGCTTTACGAAACATTATCATTTATATCACCTAAAATAATTTTAGCACAATTAATTTTATTTTTAAATACTTAAATTTAATTCTTGATAGGGAATGGTTAGATTATAATCGCCATAAGCATAGGGAGCAATTTGGTATCTTTGAAAGAAGAAAAGAATTCCTTTAGGCGTAAAAACAAAATTTTGAAAATTTTCTTTTTGGGGTTTGGTTCCTTCATAGAGCATATTTTTTATTATGTCATCTTGAAAGACTTGCTCTTTGGAAAAATAGTTACGACTTTTATTAGAGAGTATGGTTAAAATGTTTTTATTTTCATTAATTAAGTCTTCAATGGTAATTATTTTATTTGTTTCTTTATTGTAACTTATGGTTTTGATAAGATGACTGGGATGAGCTCCACCTAGGTAGACAGTTGTATAGAAAACGACTGATAAGTAATTATTATATTCGTATTTACGGTAATTAATTTGAAGATAAGAAGAAGATAAATTATTTTGGTTTTCTAGATCACTATTGAACATTTGATAGTATTCTTTAATGATTTTGTTTATTCCTTTATTTAAAACTTGATATTGATAATTAGGGTAGATTATATCGATGGAAACATCATTTTCAGTAGTACTAATAGTAGGAATGGTATTTTGATAATTTAGGTAATTGGGAATATGTAAAATGGCAATAATAAAAAAGATAAAAAGAGTTTGATATTTTTTCATGGTATCACTAGTATAAATATATGTTTAATAAGTAATCTTTAATTATAAATATTAACTTTTGTGATAAAATTAGCATTTTTTAGTTGACACTGCTAAATAATAGTAATATAATGATATTAGCAATGAGGTCAAACAATTGCTAAATAGGAGCGTGGTATAGTGCTTACTAATAGACAAAAAGAAATGCTTAAACTGATTGCGGAAGAATATATTAAGACGGCAAAACCAGTTAGTTCAAATCATATTTGTAAAAAACTTAAATGTTCATCGGCGACAATTAGGAATGAAATGGCAAGGTTAGAAGAACTTCATCTTCTAGAAAAAAATCATTTTGCTTCAGGAAGAATTCCTAGTGAAGAAGGATATAAGTATTATGTCGATAATTTGATGGCACCTAAAGATATGACTGGTGAAGATATGCTTAAACTTCAAACAATATTTAAAAATAATTCACTTGATTTAAATGATACGATTAGAAAAAGTATCGAAATTGTCAGTGAGATTACAAATTATACAGCGGTTGTTTTGGGTAGTGCATCAAAAGAAAATAAATTAAAGAAAGTGGAAGTTGTACCACTTGAAGAAAATAAAATTCTTTCGATAGTTATTACTGATAAAGGTGTCGTACAACATAAAACGTTATTTTTACCGGAAGTTGTATCTAATGAAGATGTTAAAAAGACAGTTGAACTTATCAATAAGTTACTAATAGGAACTCCTATCGATGAAATTAGTGAGAAACTAGAGTATGAAGTAAAACCAATAATTAAAGATTATGTAAGTCAATATGAAATATTATATAATACCTTTTATGATGCGTTTCATGATTTCACGGTTAATGCAAGGTCGGATGTTCATTTTGGAGGAAGAACAAATATGCTTAAACAACCAGAATTTAATAACATTGATAAAGTAAAAGAGATTCTTGGTAAGTTTGAAGATAGTAGTATTATTTCGAAAATGAAAGAAGATGAAAGTGGTATCAATATTTATGTTGGTAGCGAAACGGATTTATCTGATGATGTCTCAGTCATTAAAACGAAATATGAGATTGATGGCGAAGAAGGGACAATAGCAATAATTGGCCCTAAGAGAATGGAATATGGTAGAGTCGTAACTCTTCTTGACTATATAAAGAGTAATTTAGGAGGAGACAATGGAAAATAAAAACGAAAAACATAAACATAATAAAAAGGAAAACAGTGAAGTAAAAGATAATAATATTAATAAGGAAGAAGAAATTAAAGAAGAATGTTCCCAAGAAGAGCATCCGGAAGATGAGTTACTGGCAAAGAGAATTAAGGAATTAGAAAATAATCTTCTTAGGTCACAAGCGGAACTTATTAATTATAAGAAGAGAAAAGATGAAGAAACAGATAGGATTATTAAATATGCTAATGAAGATATTTTAAAAGGTTTTCTTCCGATTCTCGATAATTTTGAGAGAGCTATTAATATGGATGATAATAATATGGAAGATGAAGTTTCTAAGTTTCTTGAGGGCTTTAAACTGATGTATAATCAAATTAAAGATTTACTTGCTAAGTTTGAAGTTAAAGAAATTGATGCTTTAGGAAAGCCTTTCGATCCTTCGATTCATCAAGCTGTTGTTATGGGTAAAGATGAAACAAAGGAACCAGGAACGGTTTTGGAAATATTTCAAAAGGGTTATATGTACAAAGATCGGCTTCTTAGAGTAGCAATGGTGAAAGTAAATGAGTAAAGATGCAATTAAAGAAATATTATATACGATGTTAGCAATTGTACTTATTGTACTTAGTATTAGATTTCTAATATGGATGCTTCCAGTTATACTTTTACTAATAGGTATCTATTTAGTTTATAGAGTAATTAAAAAAAGGGAACTGGAAAAGAATGTTAATGTTAAAAAAGAAAAAAAGATTAAAGTTATTCATGACTTTGATGATAAATAAAGAAAAGGAGAATGATATATATGAGTAAAGTTATAGGAATAGATTTAGGTACGACAAATAGTTGCGTTGCCGTCTATGAAGGGGGAGAAGCTAAAGTTATTACTAATCCAGAAGGAGCAAGAACTACTCCATCAGTAGTAGCTTTTAAAAATGATGAAATTATTGTTGGTCAAAAAGCTAAAAATCAAATGGTAACTAATAAGGATACGATTTCATCAATTAAGAGAAAAATGGGTACTAGTGAAAAGGTTAGTGCTAATGGTAAAAAATATACTCCTGAAGAAATATCAGCGATGATTTTGGGGGATTTAAAGAAGACTGCCGAAGCTTATTTAGGAGAAACTGTTACAAAAGCAGTTATTACGGTTCCAGCATACTTTAATGATAGTCAGAGACAAGCTACAAAAAATGCTGGTAAGATAGCGGGCTTAGAAGTTGAAAGAATTATTAATGAACCAACGGCTGCTGCTCTTGCTTATGGTCTAGATAAACAAGATAAGAGTCAAACTATTTTGGTATATGACTTAGGTGGTGGTACATTTGATGTATCTATTCTCGAATTAGGTGATGGTGTTTTCGAAGTTAAAGCAACTAATGGTAATAACCATTTAGGTGGCGATGATTTTGATGAAAGAGTAATGGATTATATTGTAAGTGAATTTAAGAAAGAATCTGGTGTCGATTTATCTTCAGATAAGATGGCTATGCAGAGAGTTAAAGATGCTGCTGAAAAGGCTAAGAAAGATTTGAGTGGTATGACGACAACAGAGATATCACTTCCATTTATTTCACAAGGCTCTGATGGACCACTTCATTTGAATATGAGTTTGACAAGAGCTAAATTTGAAGATTTGATTAGCGATTTAGTTGAATCGACAAGAGAACCTGTACGTAAAGCTTTAAAAGATGCTAATCTTACCGCGAAAGATATCGATAAAGTATTACTTGTCGGTGGATCAACGAGAGTACCTTGCGTTCAAGAACTTGTTAAGAAAGAACTTAATACAGAACCTTCAAAAGAAGTTAACCCTGATGAAGTTGTGGCAATGGGAGCCGCTATTCAAGGTGGTGTCTTAACAGGAGACGTTAATGATATTGTACTTCTCGATGTTACTCCATTATCTTTAGGTATTGAAACTTTAGGTGGTGTTATGACAGTTCTTATTCCAAGTAACACGACAATTCCAACAAGTAAGAGTCAGGTCTTCTCAACAGCAGCGGATAATCAACCAGCAGTTGATATTCACGTACTTCAAGGTGAGAGATCAATGGCAAGTGACAATAAGACACTTGGTAATTTCCAACTTACGAATATTCCACCTGCTCCTAGAGGCGTTCCACAAATTGAAGTTACATTTGATATCGATGTCAATGGTATTGTAAATGTTAAAGCTAAAGATTTGGGAACACAAAAAGAACAATCTATTACAATTACAGCAAGTAATACATTAAGTGATGAAGAAATTGAAAAGATGAGAAAAGAAGCAGAAAAGAATAAAGAAGCAGATGCTAAGAAGAAAGAATTAGTTGATGCTAAAAATGATGCTGAACAAGTTATCTTTATGACAGAAAAAGCTATTAAAGACTTAGGCGATAAGGTTTCTGATTCGGATAAAAAAGATGCTGAAAAACTTATGGATGAAGTAAGAAAAGCTATTGAAACAGAAGATGTTGATAAGATTAAGGCTGCTAAAGATAAATTATTAGAAAAAGCTAATGCTTTTGCTTCAAAGGTTTATGAAGAAGCTGCTAAAAATAATCAAGCAGAAGAAGATGAAGAACCTAAAGAAGAAAAGAAAGCAAGTAAGAAGAAAGCTGACGATGGTGTAGTAGACGCCGAATATGAAGAAAAATAAGATTTAAAGTTCTAGACTCCTAGAACTTTATCCTTATGTATGGAGGAAAAATGAATAAAAAAGATTATTATGAGGTTCTTGGTGTACCAAAGAGTGCGAGTCAAGATGAAATTAAGTCAGCTTTTCGTAAACTAGCTAAGAAATATCATCCTGATGTTTCAAAAGAAGAAAATGCTGCTGAAAAATTTAAAGAAGTACAGGAAGCTTATGCTGTTTTATCTGATGAAAACAAGAGAAAACAATACGACCAATTTGGACATGCTGCCTTTACGAATAACCAAGGTGGATTTTCGGGATTCGATGGTTTTGATTTTGGAAGTATGGACGATATTTTTGGAGATATTTTTAAAGGTTTTGGCTTTGGTGG
>CANRJI010000066.1 GCA_947630885.1 uncultured Bacilli bacterium | reverse complement strand
AAGGTATATTCTATCATAGAAGAATACTGACATTTTAAAAAAATCTTATACTGACATTTTAAAAAAGGTTTAACAAAGTATATGAAAGTATTGCAAAAATAATTAATTTATGGTATCATTTAACTAGAAAATATGGAGGATTTGATAGAAAAATGAAGAAGGTATTTAAACTTTTATATGCGTTTACTATGTTTTTTTTAATTACTTATAGCGTTTTGGCAGAAGAAATCCAAATAGATTATCATTGGCCCGAGTATCGCTCCGTTATTGCTGGTAGTGAAATATTACCTGGTATGGAGGGCGTTACGCACTTAAATACATTTATGAAAAGATCTCCAGAAAATGAAATTATTTATTGCGGTAATGGTAACCTTAGTATACCTGGAAATCATTTGACTGATGATAGTGTTTATACTTGGGATTTAAACTGTAAAAGATATGATGGAAATATTAGTAAATCTTTAGCCTATGTCTATGAAAATGGTTATGGTTCTTTTAAAAAAAGTGGAGAATATAGTAACAATAATTATTTAACTGGTTCACCTGATGTCGATTATTTTATTACTCAAGCTGTCGTATGGGAACTTATCTCTGAAGTCGATAACAGTAGGTATATTAATACATGGATGCCTAAGTGTAATTTTAAAACTGGCAATGGCTTATGTAATAATCAAAGTAATGATGCTACTCAAAAAATTGCAAAATTATATCAAGATGCTAAAGCTGCTGCTACTGGACCTGCCATATCTATAAATGTTGATAATAAAAATATGAGTCTTACCTCTGATAAAAAATATTATATAAGCGCTCCAATGACTTTAAATGGAGCATATTTGTCTAGTGATATTAGTGTTTCGGTAAGTGGTGTTAGTGGCGCTTTTGTTACAGGTAATGCTAATGGAACAAGCCATCAATCTTCCTATGCCGTTGGTAGTACGGTATATATAAAAATTCCTACTAGTAGTGTAAACAATGGCTTAGCGACCGTAACGATGACTGCTTCCGCTAAATCTAAAATTGTCATTAATACTATTATGGAATGCAGTTATAGAGACGATCCTAGTGTTTACCAACCAGTCATTACATATTTGCCTGGCGAAACATTAGTATCTACTTCTGTAAGTGTAACGACTCCAAAACTAACTGTAACTATTTCTAAGCAGGATGTTGCTGGAAGTGCAGAAATACCTGGTGCAGAACTCAAAATACTAGATAAAAATAACCGAGAAGTAACTAAATGGACTTCGGGTACATCTCCTCATCAAGTTAGTTTAGATCCAGGCACTTATACATTAGAGGAAACTATTGCTCCAAAAGGATATATTAAAAGCACTAGTAGGATCCAGTTTATCGTTAATGGTAATGGGACTGTGACAGTTGGTAGTTCAGTTGGCTCATCGGTAGTTATGAAAAATGAGCCTATAATGGTTGAAATTTCAAAGAAAAGTATTACTGATAAAAAGGAATTAGCGGGTGCAAAACTTAGAATATTAGATGAAAAAGGAAGTCTTGCCAAAGATATTGAAGGTAATTCTTTAGAATGGACTTCTGATGGTAAAACCAAAAAATTTCATTTGGCAGCGGGAACTTATTTTCTCGCGGAAACTAAAGCACCTGATGGATACAAACTTATTGATACGAAAGTTAAGTTTGTCGTTGGTGAAGATGGTAAAGTTACTGTCGATAATGAAGATGTTAAATTAGTTGCTATGTTTAATAACCCGATTATAGTTAAAATATCTAAAAAATCTATTACCGGAAGTGATGAAGTAGTTGGAGCTACTCTTCAAATCACTGATGAAGATGGAAAAGTTCTTAAAGATATGAATGGAAAACTTCTCGAATGGGTATCGGAAGAAAAGCCTAAAGAGTTTAATTTAAAAGCTGGAACATATTTTTTACATGAAAAGATTGCTCCCGAAGGATACGAACTAAGTGAAACAGTTGTTGTCTTTGTCGTAACTTCAACTGGACGTATTTTAGTTGATGGTCGTGAAGTTAAGGATGATACTGTTATCTTTAAGAATACACCTGAACCAGAGCCAGTTCCTACTGGAGATGCCATAATTTATATTTCAATTGTAGTTGGTGTCATAGCCCTAGGTGTGCTTGCATACTTTATAATAAGAAAATACAAAAAGTAGAGAAATCTACTTTTTTTATAAAAAATGATTGAAAATTAACTTAATATGTGTTAGAATTATAAGCGTTATGGGATAATCCGCCTATTTTGAATAGTGATTATCTGAAAAGAAAGGAAGTGTATATGCGATGGATATTATTGAAAAAATTACAGAAAGTCAAATGAAAAAAGATTTGCCTGAATTTAGAGTTGGTGATTCTGTTGTTGTTGGAACAATTATTACTGAATCTCGTGGTGGTAAATTGAAAGAAAGGATTCAGGACTTTAAAGGTGAAGTGATTGCTAGAAAAGGTAAAGGAGTATCAGAAACCTTTACCGTAAGGGGAGTATATTCAGGTGTAGGTGTTGAAAAAACATTCCACGTTCACTCTAATAAGGTTGCTTATATTAAGATTTTAAAACCTGGTAAAGTAAGAAGAGCTAAATTATATTTCTTAAGAGATAGGCAAAGTCAATATAAGATAAAAGAAAGAAGATAATAGTTTAGACTATTATTTTTTCTTTTCCGAGGTGATAAAATGAAAAAAATAATTAAAGAAGTTTATCCTTATGTTATAATTGTTGTTTCCATTATTCTGATTAGAGTGTTTCTTGTAACGCCAGTTATTGTTTCAGGTGGATCAATGAATCCTACTTTAGAAAATGGAGAACTACTTATTCTTCGTAAGGTAGGGTATGGTGAAAGTAAAATAGAAAGATTTGATATTGTTACAATAAAGAATGATGGAGAAGAAATAATTAAGCGAATCATAGGTTTACCTGGTGAGCATATTTCTTATCGTAATGATACTTTATATGTTAACGACGAAAAAGTTGGTGAACCTTTTCTTGCTCGTAAAACCGTGGATTTTAATCTAGAAGAAATTTGTAATTGTACAGAAATTCCTAAAGGGAAATATCTTGTTTTAGGTGATAATAGACCTATTTCTAAAGATAGTCGTGCCATAGGATTAATTGATGAAGAAGATATTGTTGGTAAAGCTGAATTTCGCTTATGGCCTCTTACTAAAATAGGAAGTATTTATAAGAAAAAATAGGAGTAAATACATAGTTGAGAATTCTTTTACTAGGAAAAAATTTTAGATAGTTAAAAAAGTATGAATAAATAAAAAAAATTTATTCTTTTTTACACTTCAAAACACATTAGCTTTAGGACAAAATCAAATACTAACACTTAAGACATTATCATAAATTAATCATAAATATAATTTAAAAAATCTAAAAAACATTTGACATCTAAAAGCTTAAATGTTATAATCAGTTTGAATTTAAAGAGAAAGGAGTGGGAAAATGGATACATTAAATTCAAAAGTTTTTAATAGATTGGTAGCGGCATTGAAGAATGGGAATGTTTTTCACTTTCCTTTCTTTAATCGATATCTTTTGGCTACCAATAGGTAGTTTTTTTTATGGAGGTTGATATGAAAAGTTTAAAAGAATTTAGACCTCTAATTAAATTAATCAAAGAAGAAAAATTTAAATTAATCTTTGCTAGTATGCTTATTTTTATATCGGGAATATCAGAAATCTTTGTTGGATATCTTAATGGTGCAGCAGTAGAAGCTATTACTAACTTAGAACTTAAAACAGCCGTTACTTATTTAGTTATTTATTTAGTAATTAGTTTAACCTTAGGTGGAATAATCTTACATATAGCAAATTCTATTTTATATAAAATAGAAAGTTCTTTAACAAGAAAATTAGGTTTTTTTACTTACAAAAAGGCTCTCGATTTGCCAGCCGTAGCTTTTGAACAAAAGTCAAGCGGTGAAATTATTAATCGTATAACTAACGATGCTGATTCATTAAGTTTTGCTTTTGGTAGACTTTTGAATGTTGTATCGTCACTTATTGGGTCTTTAATCATTATTGTGTATATTTTTTCTAATTCATGGATTATTGGATTAGAATTATCATTTTTTATCTTATTATTATTTCTTATTTTGAAAAAATATAATCCATTACTTAAAAATATTCATAAAGAAAGAAAACGTGAGCAAGATAAATTTACTTCTTTGGTAACAGAATCAATTAGGGGTATTAGAGAAATTAAAACTTTAGGAATAAAAGGGGAATTAATTAATGATATTAAATGTATCATTAGATGTATTTATGACAAGTCATCTAAAGAAATCGATATTCAAAAAGAATTTAATATTTATACAAGAACGTTAAAGTCTTTTATGGAAGTTGGAGTTTTTATTACGTGTATAATTTTAATTTATCATGCGCAAATAACATTAACTTTCTTTATTGCTATGACGTATTATATCTATCGTTACTTGTGGCTAATTGAAGATATTAATGATTTAACTCAAACTTATCAAAAATTAGTAGTATCGATTGGGAGAGTTAATGAAATATTAGAAAATAAATTGTATGAAGATGAATCTTTTGGAAAGGTGGAGTTAAAGAAAGTAAAAGGCATTATTGAATTTAAAAATGTAACTTTTTCTTATCCTAATGAAGATGTAACGCTTAGAAATTTCAACTTAAAAATTGAGCCTAACAAAAAAATTGCTATCGTCGGTAAATCAGGACAAGGTAAATCTACTTTATTTAATTTAATGACTCGTATTTTTGATCCTTGCCAAGGGGAAATACTATTGGATGGTATTAATATTAAAGATTTAACAGAAGAACAACTTCGCTTGCATATATCCGTTATTCGCCAGGATCCATTTATCTTTAACCGAACGATACGCGAAAACTTTAAACTTATTAATGCAAAAATTAGTTTGAAAAAGATTAGAGAATATACACGTTTAGCTTATTTAGATGACTACATTATGACTCTTCCTAAAAAGTATGATACATTAATTGGAGAAGGTGGAGTTAATTTGTCAGGTGGTCAAAAGCAAAGATTATCGGTTGCTCGAACTTTATCAAAGAAGAGCCAAGTAATTCTTTTTGATGAGGCTACTAGTGCTTTAGATAATAGTTCACAGGAATATGTTAAAAAAGCTATCGATAATTTAGTTAAAGATCATACTGTCGTAATTGTTGCCCATCGTTTATCGACGATTGTCGATGCCGATATAATTTACGTCGTCGATGAAGGAAAAATTGTTGCTTCGGGAAAGCATGATGAATTATTAAAAACAAGTAAAATTTATCAAACATTATACCAAACAGAATCTTTAAATTCATAAAATGAGAAATGCAGAAGAACTTGCATTTCTTTTAGCAATAAGTTTGTTTTATTTTTTATAAGGAAAGTGCTTTTAAAATAAAAAATAAAAAGTGGTACCAAAATGGTACCACAAAAAGTATCTTAAAAAAA
>CANRJI010000065.1 GCA_947630885.1 uncultured Bacilli bacterium | reverse complement strand
ACAAGGTTCTGTAACAGTCTCCAGTAGAGGAACTCCCGCACGATTATAATCAATTAACGAATAATTAGATAAATGCTCCATATTTGCGGTATCTTCTTCCAAATGTGTATCGTGAATAAGTATTTTCTTTTCTACTCCATCGACATTTATCATTACATAACCATTAGTTCCAATAGGATTACCAAACTGTGTAATTTGATATCCTTTAGGTAAATCTGGATAATAATAGTTCTTGCGGTCAAAAGATAACTTTTCTGGTACTTCACAGTTTAGTGCAAGCGCAACCATAACTGATTTTCTAACAGCTTCCCTATTTACTACTGGAAGAATACCAGGATATCCAATATCGACTACCACTAAATTAGTATTAACTTTTCCTTCATCATTTACTGCTCTACTAAAATTTTTACTTTTACTCTTTAGTTCGCAGTGAACTTCTAATCCAATAACTGGTATATACCTACTCATTAGTACTCACCTGTCCCTTATAACCTAGTACTTCTTCGATTTTATTAGCCATATTAAGAACGAAATCGTCTTCCTTTACTCTTCCCGTAATATTGATACTAACCGGCATTCCTTTTACAAATCCACTCGGTATCGTTATACTAGGATATCCACCAAAATTACCAATTACCAAATGATTTCCAAGTATCAAATATTCATCAGATAACCTATCACTTGCATCATCAAAAAATGGTGCTATTGATGGTGCGTTTGGCATTATAAGTCCATCGTAAGTTTCAAATAATTTATTCATTTCATTAACGATAAGTCTTCTTACCCTTCCTGCATTCAAAAAGAGTTTATCTTGATTTTCTTTCTGTAAAATGTAACTTCCAAGAACAAATCTTCTTTTAATAAGTTCCGAAAAACCATTTGTTCTTGTCTTCATCATAATATCATCAACATTTTTTCCTTCTATTCTTGTTCCAAAAGGAATACCTGTTAAATTCGAATTGTTACTAGTGGCTTCCGCACAAGAAATACACATATAAGAAGGATACATTGCTTCTAGTAAATCTTTTCTAAAACTTACCTCTTCTACTTCTATTCCAAGTTTTTTACACTTTTCAAGTGTATCTTTAAAATTATTAATAATTTCCTCAAATTCAGTAGAACCACTATAATTTTCTAATGCTTCTTTAATATAAAATAACTTTTTACCTCTAATGTCTCTATCAAGGACATCACTATATTTAATATTATCGTCAGGTAAACTTGTCATATCCTTATCATCATGTCCTTTAATAATATCCATAACATAACTGACATCTCTGACACTTCTAGCAAAAACACCGACATGGTCAAGACTTGATGCAAAAGCAAATAATCCATATCGCGATACTCTACCATAAGTAGGTTTATAACCAACTACACCACCGTAACCCGCTGGCTTCCTAATTGAGTCTCCCGTATCACTTCCAATAGCAAAAGGTACAATACCTAGAGCAACTGCTGCAGCGCTTCCTGCACTAGAGCCTCCAATCATTCTTTCCTTATTCCAAGGATTTCGTACAATACCAGTATGTCCTGTCGTACCAGTGCCACCCATAGCAAGTTCATCTAGTACTGTCTTACCCATAAGAACCGCTCCTGCCTTTTTAAGCTTTTCGTAGACAGTAGCATCATATAAAGGTATATAATCCTTAAGAATATTTGAAGATGCTGTCGTAAGTAACCCTTTTGTCGAAATATTATCTTTAAGAGCATATGGAATACCTGATAAAATAGTTTCGCTTTGCACTTCTTCTTTCTTATCTAATATTGTTACAAAAGAATTATAATCATTCTGATATTTCTTTGCTTTTAAAATTGCCTCATTAAATAGTTCACCACTCGTTACTTCCTTTTTATCCAAAGCAAGCCTCATATCATCAATTAGCTTATCAGTCATTATTCCACCACCTTTGGTACTTTTACCCTATTATCTTCATAATCTTTAACATTAATAACCATATCATCAAAAGAAATTTCGTTACAAGGAATATCTTCTCTCATATTACTATCATCTAATTCAAGATCAAAAGGATAAGTCATTGCTTCAACATCATCAATATCCTTAATATTATCGATAAAATCCATCTGTTTTAAAATAATTTTAAACTCATCTTCTAGTGTCTTATATTCATCATCATTCATTTCAAACATAAGTTTTTTAGCTAGTTTTTCTAATGTATCTTTTGTTATCATATTTTCCTCCATCTAAATCACTACTATTATAGCAAAAAAAAATAAATAAATAAACTAATTTTAACCATCTCTCTTTGGTAATAAACAAACCAAAAAAACTTTCAAAAAAGGTTTTAAGTTAATAATTATATCAATTGTGGTAATAATATTACCATGGCGTCACAAACAAAAAATAATTTATTATAATAAAACTAGTTTTTGGAGGTTATTATGAAGTTAGGAGAGAAGATTAAACAATTAAGGAAAAGAAAGGGTATCTCGCAAGAAGAACTTGCTACGATGCTAAAAATTAACCGTAATTATTTATCACGAATAGAAACAGGTAAATCTGAACCCACTTCATCAATACTAAAAAATATCGCCGTCATTTTCAGTGTTGATACTAATTCCCTACTCGACATATCAGGTAGTGAAAGTAATACGACAGATAAAATAAAATATATTGTTGAAAACTGCAAATACTTACATGATAAAGATTTAGATTTTATCGTTAGAATAATGACCGTCATGCGTGAAGAATACGTAAAAATAAATACTAAAGTTGATTAAGAATGATATTTGTCATTCTTTTTTTATATAATTAACTATGAATACTGACCGCCAAAAAATACTTGATCAAATTAATCTTGATATTATTTTTATCTTTCTCGAAGTTATCGCTGCGATGGTCTCTTTCTATTTAATCAACGAAAAGAAAAAAAGTGCTCTTAAAAAGAAGTCCATATCTAAAGAAGAAGCTGATCGCATCTACAAATATAATCGAAGATTAAATGTTATTATTTGTCTTTATTTCTTTTTAAATGCTTATTATAGTTATAAAACTGAAGAAGATATAACTAATCAAAAACAAAATGAATTACTACTTGTTGCCACTTTTCTAATGTTAATTGCTTCTTTACTTTATTTACCACTTGGTAATAGTAATATTATTATCGAAAATTAGTATAATTTGCCAAAATAAAATTCATACTATATTTGAAAGGATTGATAATATGTTACCAAGATATTACTTAAATGACTACTTTACCTTAATTGATTCTCCTCTTGTTAAAGAAAGAGAATTTATGAAAACTGATATTCGTGAATATCAAAATAAATACATTATGGAAATCGATTTACCTGGTCTCAAAAAAGAAGATATTGAAGTAAATTATGAAAATGGTTATCTCACTATTAAAGCCACGAAAAACATTGAACTAAAAGCTGAAGTCTACGTCCGAAGAGAAAGATTTTATGGTGAAGTAAAAAGAAGTTTCTACATTGGTGAAAAGAAAGAAACCGATATCAAAGCTAGCTACGAATCAGGCATTTTAACCATATCATTTCCTAAAGAAGATATCCCCAAAAAAGAAGGTCAAAATATTTCCATTAAATAATAAACTTATCAACAATTACTGTTGATATTTTTTATTGCTATAAAATTTAGTATTGTATGATATAATAAAGACGAGGTATCAAAATGAATATAAGTAATAAATGGAAAGATTATGAATGTCTTAAAACCGGTAATGGTGAAAAATTAGAACGTTGGGGAAATATTATTCTAAATAGACCAGATCCCCAAATAATTTGGTCCAAAAAAGAAAAATGGACTAATTACGATGGCTATTATCATCGTAGTAGTGAAGGTGGAGGTTACTGGGAATTCCAAAAAACTATTCCCGAATACTGGACTATCAATTACAAAGATTTAACCTTTAAAGTATCTCCTACTAACTTTAAACATACCGGTGTTTTCCCCGAACAAGCAGCTAATTGGGACTTTATTCAAGACAAAGTTAAAAATTATATGCAAAATCATCAAGAAATGCGCATTCTAAATCTCTTTGCCTACACTGGCTGTGCTACGATGGCAGCATCTCAAGCAGGAGCAACAGAAGTTGTCCATGTCGATGCTTCTAAAGGTATTAATGAATGGGCCAAAGAAAATATGAAACTATGCCATCTTGAAGATCGAACCATCCGCTTTATTACCGATGATGTTATTAAATTTATTGAAAGAGAAAAGAGGCGTGGACGAACTTACCATGGAATTATCATGGATCCCCCAAGTTATGGAAGAGGCCCCAATAAAGAAGTATGGAAGTTTGAAAACGATTTTTCAAGTCTTTTAACCAAAGTAAAGGATATTCTCGATGACGATTTTGCTTTTCTTTTAATCAGTAGTTATACGACAGGAATAAGTCATATATCATTATCTAATATTTTAAAACTAGAATTTCCAAATTATCAAATTGAAACAGGTGAAAATACTCTTCCAGTAACTGAAAATAATTTAATCTTACCTTGTGGTATATATGGAAAAGTTACCAAAAATTAACGTTATCTACGAAGATAATCATCTTCTCGTCGTTGAAAAGCCCGCTAATACACCTGTTCAAAAAGATTCTAGTAATGATATTGATATGTTAACTATTCTTAAAAACTACCGTAAAGAAAAAGAAAATAAAATGGGAGACGCTTATATTGGCCTTGTTCATCGCCTCGATAGACCAGTCGCCGGTATTATGGTTTTTGCTAAAACTTCTAAAGCAGCATCTCGTTTAAGTGATGAGATAAGACAAAATAAATTTCATAAAACATACCTTGCCGTTGTATCTCATACGCCTTCTCCAAAAGGTATTTTTGAAGACTATCTTATTAAAGATGAAAAAACAAATACTAGCAGAGTAACAACTAAAGAGCAAGGAAAATATTCTAAACTAGAATACGAAGTATTAAATAGTAAAGATAATATGTCCTTAGTTAAAGTAAATTTAATCACCGGTCGTTCACATCAAATAAGAGTTCAATTTTCTAGTCGTGGTTTTCCACTTATTGGCGACTCCAAATACGGAAGTAACCCACAAAATATAAATATTGCCCTCTTTGCTCAAAGTATTACCTTCCTTCATCCGACAACTAAAGAAGAATTAAAACTTTATTTCGATGCTATAAAAGATTATAGTGTAAAACAAGAAATAAAGAGATTAAATGCTCTAATGAAAAAAGAAATTGATCCATTAGAACAAGCTAAATTGGCTGAAAAAATAAGAAAACTACGGATAGGAGAATAGGTATGGTTGGAGAAATTAAAACTTTGGATGAAAGAAAGGAAAAATTACTAGCGCTTGGTAAGAAACAAGGATTTATTACTTATGAACAACTAGCTGATGAATTAAAGGGGCTTGAAATTGATAGTGATTCTTTAGATGATTTATACAATTCTTTAGTAGAAGCTGAAATTGATATTGTTACTGAAGATGGTAGTGATGCTGATGATGGTGGTGGAGCAGAGATTACAGAAGACATTGTTATAGAAGACT
>CANRJI010000064.1 GCA_947630885.1 uncultured Bacilli bacterium | reverse complement strand
TATCAATTATATCGGCAAGAACTTGTGCTAATGCACTATCTGTTTCTGTATTTTTTGCCATAATTTCCTCTCTTTCATATGCTTTCCTTAATTACAATATCATTTTACAATATATTTTTTTCATTGTCAATACATTTTGAAACATTTGTTCGCTTTTTACAATAAAAAATAAATAATACCAAGTATTATCTATCTTTTAAATAAGGTTTTGCCATTATATAATATTTACATCCCGATATAATTGATAATACTGCTGCTAAAGCAAGTAGAAAATCTGATACTCTAAGATTAATAAATTCAAATGGCAAATTATAAAATAATGTTAGAGCAATACCAACCATTAGTGTCGCTGTCTTCGTTTTAGCAAGACCAATTGCCGCTACTGCACTACCTTTATTTCCCATTAACATCTTAATCGAATCAACAATTATATCCCTAGCAATAATAACTACTACTATAGCCGTACTTACCATACTATTACAAGCCAAAATAATAAGAACTGTATTAGTAAGAAGTTTATCAGATATAGCATCCATCATTTTACCAAAATCAGTTACCATATTATATTTTCTTGCTATAAAGCCATCAAAAAAATCAGTAATTGAAGCAATAATAAAAAGAATGCCAACGATAATATATTTAAGATCAACTAAAACCTTCCCTGCCACTAAATAACTTGGAAATTCCAAATTCACTTGATCGAAGGGAAATAGCAATATAACTATTATAACTATTGCCATAATTACCCTTGACATCGTTATTTTATTAGCCGTATTCATTTTTATCTCCTTATACCATACGTAATATTATTGTTACTAAAATCATTTCTCGAATGAACATTTATTAATATATAACCTAAGATAACCGCTACTACTACCAAAACAATTCCTATAACTAATATAAGTGCCTTTTTCTTCTTCTTCGTTTCTTTCGTATATGGAGAAGTAACTTTATCTTCTTTTTTCTTCTTTTTCTTTTTAGCTTCTTCAATTAGACCAACTGGTATTTTTGAAGTAGCATCAAATAAATATTCATTAAATTCATCAAGTATTTTTTCACTGTCAAGTCCTAAATATTTAGCATAATCTCTAATAAAATATTTCAAATAAAAAACATCTTTAAAGTCTTCTGTTTTCCCTTCTTCAATACTTTCTATTTGACTTGGTCGCATTTTTAAATCTTCCGCAACCTCTTCAATTGAAAGACCATTTTGTTCTCTCTTTTCTTTCAGTTTAAGACCAATATTCTTCATAATTCTCCTTAAATAATAATAAATCTTATAAGCCATGTTCTGTACCTATTACTAGGCGGTAAATATTTATCTATGACAATTGTCATCTCTCTTTAGATTCAAATTCTCCAAAAAAGAGTTCCCCTACCAAAATTTGGGTTTCTCGCTTGCGGGGTTTACCTCGTTTCACTCTACTCATTTCTAAGTAGCATCGTCTCTGTGGCACTTTTACACTTCTTTTATCATAGTTACCCTTAGATAAAAGAAAAGCCGTCAGTTTCCTGCCTTAGGTTATTTTTTCCCTAAGCACAAACACTACTATCATCTCAGATAGTGCGAGCATGGACTTTCCTCTACATAAAGTATATGCAGCATTTACCCAGATTAATTATTGTTGTTCTTTACCTAATATAATTTTTTCTAACTGAGAAATTCTTCTAAGTAAGTCAACATTTGTAATTTCTTTTTCACCAATCTTACCTGCTTCAATACTAGATTTCAAATTTCGTACCTCATTACGTAATTTTTGATTTTCTTCTGTTAATGCCTTTTTCTCTCTCTCAAGTTCTCTTACAATATTATCATACTCATTATAATCCTTGATAATAATATCGAGAAATTTATCAACTTCTTGAAGTCTATATCCACGAGCATCAATTTTAAAATCCTTCTCTAAGATATCACGTTTTGTTAAAGTAATTCTATCTTTATACATCAAACCACCTCTACAATAAAATTATCTCAAAAAAAGTGTTCTTTGTCAATGACAAGAATTACCTGAACTAGATACCTCTCAGTCAAGTATATATAATAATGTTTTTTTCCTATTTTGTCAATGACGAAGTCCACTTCCACTATTTTCAATATGTCTCGAATTTAAATTTTTATCATCTTCACTATTTTTTCTATTAATGTCTCTTACTATCATTTGATAAATAAAGTCAACCGTATCCGTACCATATCCATCATTAATGACTTTTTTACTAACATAATTTTTAAGCATCTCTGGTGGAATAATAAATCCTAAGTAGCTACGAGCATTGTTCGTATTAGTAAATCTTCCAATGTCATTTTCTTCCATTAATCCATCAATAGCAAAACAAGTCTGCTTTTTTCCATATTTTATAAACGTTTCCCTAACCGCTGACATTAAGGCACTATAACCCATTTGCGAAATTAATGCTTCTAATCTCTTCGGAGGAAAATTATCGATAATTATACTTCTTATTCCATCTTTTCGCGTAAAGAGTCTAACATTTCCCGTTCTAATATATATCGTTATTAATTTATGAACACCCTCTAAACTACAATAGGAACACATACTGTTCATAACATATAAAAGTTTATCTTCATCATCACGCGAAAAGACAAATTCTTCATTATTCTCTTTCTTTTCATCTTTTTGTTTAAAGTTTTCTAAAGATAACTTGCCATCGATAACCTCTGTAATCATCTTCCCAATCATAAGGAAATCATTAAATTTATCATAATTTGCTATTCCAAGCTTATAGATATGTTCTTCTGGATTTGCTTTCAAGCGTCCAAGAAATTCCGTACAAAAATTTCCAAAGTCAACGTCGCTAACATTTCCCAACTCTTGTCTTTCTTTTTTATATTTAAAGTATCGTTCTAATAGTTGAGACAAAGTAGTATTATATGATAACCTACCATCTTGTGCGATACTAACTTTATCATTTACTGGAAGAAGAAAAGGATTAGGTTTTACCAAAAGCCAATATACAAAATTATTTATATAGTCCGCTACCTTCTTAGCATCCTCCATTGTTTCGACACGAAGTACTAAAACATCACTTCTCATTTCTTTAGCTATTTTACACTGTGCTAAAATATTTTCCTCTTCCATAAAAGAAAATATTCCATCCGATAATTTATAAAAACTTTCACGATCTGAATCAACAGCCACATATAATTTTACACTTTGAACTAACTTATTATAGAAAGTTTTTTCATCATTGCCCATTCGATTCTCAAAGACCCAAAAATATCCATTACTAAAACATCTTCCAACATACTTTTCACTTAATTTAAGCTGGACTCCAATCAAACTATCTGTAAAAATTCTTTCTATTTTTTCATCTCTGATGACATTAAATTTACAAAGCTCATAATAAATTGTGTCTGATTTAATTTCTAAATCGGGATTTTGAGCATACATATTAGCTAAATACTTTATAAAAACATTTCTTTTTTCACTCTTTGTCATCTTTTTTTACTTCCCCCTGTACTGCCTTGACAACATCATCTAAATTAACCGTATCATCTAAAAGAAGTGACAGGCTATTACTTTCTATCTGTTCTTTCGGTAGTTTCAAAGCTATTTTAATTTTTTCACCATTTACTTCGATTTCTTTTTCTTCCATTTCTTACTCCTCACTTAATTTTTTATAATAATTATATCTCTTCATAGCAAATTCTCTTTGATTATTAAGAATAACGTCAGCATTTTCTTTGTTAACTCTCTTCAAATTAGCAAATCTATTTTCTGTCATCAAATATTCTTCATATTTATCAAAATCAGGATCTTTCGTATCTAAAAATAACTTACCCATTTCCGGATTATATCTAAAAGTTATAAAGTATCCACACTTAGTAGCCAAATAAGCATTAGATTGTGAATGTTCCATCCCTGTCTTAATACCATGTTCAATACAAGGACTGTAAGCAATAACAAGTGATGGTCCATTATGTTCTGAAGCTTCTTTTAATACTTTTAAGAATTGTTCACGATTATAACCAATATTTGTCGTTGCCACATACACATTTGGATAACACATTGCCATTTTTGCCAAATCTTTCTTATAACTTTCTTTTCCCTTTGAAGCAAAAGATGCAATTGCCCCCAAACTAGATGCTTTCGATGCTTGACCTCCCGTATTCGAATAAACTTCCGTATCTAAAACCAAAATATTAATATTATCATTTCGTGAAAGGACATGATCTAAACCACCATAACCAATATCGTAAGCAAATCCGTCTCCTCCTACTACCCATATCGATTTTGGTAAAATATAGTCTTTCATTTCCATCAAATAAGGATGCTTTTTATAGTCGATACTTTTTAATACTTCTTTACATACATCATAGTTATCCATATTATCTATCCATTTTTTAAAGACCTTATTTCGTGGATACTCCATCATGTATTTTTTAATCTTATCTCTTTTAATTTTAACTCCCGTTAAAATACCATAACCAAATTCCGCATTATCTTCAAATAACGAATTAGCCCAAGGAATACTATAAGCCATACTAGGCATACTAGCACTGTAAATAGATGAACATCCTGTTGCATTAGCAACCATCAAATTATCGTTAAACATTCTTGATAAATTAGTTAAATAAGGAGTTTCTCCGCATCCAGCACAAGCTCCTGAATATTCAAATGTTGGTTCTTTAAAACTAATATTCTTAACACTCAAACTAGCATCATCCATAACTTTATTAACATTATGTTTAAGTAAATGATCAAAATTATTTTCTGTCTTAACATTAGGTACCATTTCTAGTGCCTTCTTACCCATTTTACCAGGACAAGTAACTGCACATAAACCACAACCTGTACAAGAAGTAGTATTAATGCCAATAGCAAACTCTTTATCCTTAGGCATTAAAGATGGAATAGAATTAACTTTATCATCCTTTTTATCTAACAAGAAAGGTCTAATAACCGCATGTGGACAAGAAAATGAACACAAATTACACTGAATACAATTTTCTGGTATCCACTTAGGAATATTTTCCGCAGTATTTCTGTTTTCTTTTCTCGTTGTTCCCGCATCAAAAATACCATCTTTTCTTTCTAAGAAACTACTTACTGGAAGTTCATCACCCTTTAATAAATTAATTGCTTCATAGAAATTTAATTTCCTATTATCACTATATTCTAACTCTAACCAAGAATCAGATACCTCTACTTCCCTTAAAAATTTAGGAGCAATATCAATAATTTTATTATTAATATCTACTATATTTTGTCCTTTTGAAATAAAACGAGCCAAATTATTTTCTTTCATAATACCCATAATTTTATCAAGATTAAATATTTTCATAATCTTAAAAATACAAATCCTCTTCTCGGGAAATATGACGGAGTTTCCGGCGGCAAGACGGGATATACGGACGGCGCGGGAAGATGTCTTGTATATTACATAGATACAAGCAGCGTGCAGGCTGTGGCTGTGCTTCTCGGATGTCCGTCCTCCTCCGAGCGTGTAAACGACGGCGTAAAGCTGCTGGACAAGGTTTCTTTCATTGTCAACCGCAATGAAAAAATCGCCTTTGTAGGCGAAAAT